>NZ_JPJC01000094.1:0-2246 GCF_000733135.1 Sphingomonas sp. FUKUSWIS1 | reverse complement strand
ATCGCGCGCGTCCGCGCCGCCAAGAAGCCCGTGCTCGCCTATGCGACCGCCTATACCGACGGCAGCTACCGGCTGGCGGCCAATGCGAGCGAGGTCTGGGTCAATCCGCTGGGCGGCACGCTGTTCATGGGACCGGGCGGCAACCAGCTTTACTATAAGGGGCTGATCGACAAGCTGGGCATCACGACGCATGTCTACCGCGTCGGCCGCTACAAGTCGTTCGTCGAGCCCTATACGCGCACCGACCAGAGCGACGATGCGCGCGCGGCGAGCCAGGCGCTGTACGGTACGCTGTACGACCAGTGGCGCGAAGCGGTCGCCAAGGCCCGCCCCAAGGCGCAGATCGCGCAGTTCCTCGCGCGTCCCGACGCACTCGTGCTCGCCGCCAATGGCGACATCGCGACCGCGAACCTGCGCGCAGGGATCGTCGACAAGCTCGGCGACCGTACCGCGTTCGGCAAGCGCGTCGCCGCGATCGCGGGCGCCGATACGAGCAAGCCTGCGGGCAGTTTCAACACCATCACCTATGATTCCTGGGTCAAGGCCAATCCCCTGCCGACCGGCGGCGACGCGATCGGCGTACTGACCGTGGCGGGCGATATCGTCGACGGCGAAGGCGGCCCTGGCACCGCGGCGGGCAAGACGATCGAGAAGGCGATGCTCGACGGGCTCGCCAAGAAGAACCTCAAGGCGCTGGTCGTGCGCGTCGATTCGCCGGGCGGGTCGGTGCTCGCGTCCGAACGGATCCGGCTCGCGATCCTCGAGGCCAAGAAGAAGGGCCTGCCGGTGGTCGTGTCGATGGGCGGGCTCGCCGCGTCGGGCGGATACTGGGTGTCGACGCCCGCCGACGTGATCTTCGCCGAACCCGGCACGATCACCGGGTCGATCGGCATCTTCGGGATCATCCCGACGTTCGAAACCGCACTCGCCAAGATCGGCGTCACCACCGACGGCGTGAAGACGACGCCGCTGTCGGGGCAGCCCGACATCACCGCCGGCACGACGCCGATGTTCGACACGCTGATCCAGGCGGGGATCGAGAATGGCTATCGCCAGTTCATCGCGCGCGTCGCCGCGTCGCGCAAGCTGAGCCCGGCGCGGGTCGACGCGATCGGCCAGGGCCGGGTCTGGGACGGCGGCACCGCACGCCAGATCGGGCTGGTCGACCGGTTCGGCACGCTGAAGGACGCGATCGCCGAGGCCGCCCGCCGCGCCAAGCTCGATCCCGCCAAGATCCATGCCGAATATCTCGAAAAGCCACCGGGCGTGCTTGCCCAGCTCGCCGCCGGTTTCGACACGGGCGACGACGACACCACGACCGGCAGCGACGCGTTCGGCCGGATCGCGCTCGACCGCCGCCAGATGGTCGCGCGTGCGGTCGGCGACATGAAGCGGCTGGCGACGTCGGGCTCGATCCAGGCACGCTGCCTCGAATGCGGCGGCATCGGCCCGAGTGCCGGCGATGGCGGCGACGCGCGGCTGCTCGACCTGCTGCTCGCGCGGATCGGCCTGTAATGCCGGGCGCGTCGCCCGCGATCGGGACGGCCGGGGCCATCACGATCCGGGCGGCGCGGCCCGAGGACGCCGCCGCGATCGCCGCGATCTATGCGCCGCACGTGCTGGTGGGGACGGTCTCGTTCGAGACGGACGCGCCCGACGCGCGGCAGATGCGGACGCGGATGGCGGCGTCGGACGGGCTCTATCCCTGGCTGGTCGCGACGGTGGGGGATGCGGGCGGGGTGATCGCGTTCGGCTATGCCGGACGGTTCCGCGAGCGCGCCGCCTATCGCTTCGTCGTCGAGACCACAGTCTATGTCGCGGATGCGGCGCAGCGCCAGGGTGCGGGGCGGCTGTTGTACGAGGCGTTGATCGACACGCTGCGCGCGCAAGGCTTCACCCAGGCGATCGGGGTGATCGCGCTGCCCAATGACGGGTCGATCCGGCTGCACGAATCGGTCGGGTTCCGCCGCGCGGGCGTCTACCGCGCGGTCGGGTACAAGAACGGCCAGTGGATCGATGTCGGCCATTGGCAATGCGCGCTGAACGACGCGGCGGTGCCACCGGTCGAGCCGCGCCGCTTTGCCGAGGTCGGCGTCGTGCGGGGCTGACTGCGGACTAGCGGCGCGCGCGATAGGCGGGCAGCGCGAGGTGGAAGCGGATCGCGGCGGCGCGCAGGCTGAACCCCGCGCTCGCCGCGACGACCGCGGACCAGCCGATCGGCACGCCCAGCAGTACGAGGCCGACAT
>NZ_JPJC01000093.1:9855-11550 GCF_000733135.1 Sphingomonas sp. FUKUSWIS1 | reverse complement strand
GGCGGGCAGGCCCCGCCCGCGCATCCGGTCGAGCGCCTGCGACATCGAGGTCGCGGTGCCATAGGGAAGACCTGCGATAATCGCCCCGGCAGCGAACAGCTCGGGATAGGTGGCGAGCATCACGCCAGCCATCGCGCCGCCGGCCGACAATCCCGTTACATAGATGCGGTCGGGATCGATCGCGACGTCGCGGACCATCGTCGCGATCATCGACCGGATCGACTGCGCCTCACCGCCACCGCGGCGGATATCCTCGGCGTCGAACCAGTTGAAGCAGAGATTGCCGTTATTCGCGCGCTGCTGCTCGGGATAGAGCACGGCGAACCCGTGCCGGTCGGCAAGATCGGACCAGCCCGCCCCCCGGTCATACCCCGTGGCGGTCTGCGTGCAGCCATGGAGGACCACGACCAATGGCATCCGCCGGTCGGACGTCGCCTCGGGCACATAGGTCAACGCACGCAACGCGCCGGGATTCGCGCCGAACGATTCGAGCGGACGCAGGCGCGAGTCCTCGCCCTCCGGCTGCTCGGCGAAGCGCGCCGCCGCGGCGCGTTGCGCCTTCGCCAGTTGCGCGAGTGTTTCCGAAAGCCTGGCCATCGATCGTCCCGTCATGCGCGCCCGACGCCTTGACGCCCGGCCCCGTGAATGGTGCAGTGCAGCATATCTTGTGCCGCCCCTGCCCGATCACAAGGGTAAATCGCCGCCGGACCTCAGCCGTGCGACCGCGCGAAGGCGGCAGCGTCGGCGACCTGTGCGTCGCTCGGGCGGACGCCGGTGTAGAGCACGAACTGCTCGAGCGCCTGAAGGATCGCGACCTCGGTGCCGGTGATGCAGCGTTTCCCCGCCGCTGCCGCGGCGCGCAGGAACGGCGTTTCCGGGGGATATTGCACGACGTCGAACGCAATGGCGCTCGCCGCGATCATCGCCGGCGGAAAAGCGAGCGCGTCCGCATCGGCACCCGTCATCCCCATCGGCGTGACGTTGATCAGCAGGTCCGCCTGCTCTTCCGTGTGAAGATCCGTGGCCCATGCAAAGCCATAGAGATCGGCGAGCGCACGACCGGCGGGTTCGTTGCGCGCGACGATCACGCCGTCGCGAAAGCCCGTGTCGCGCAACGCCGCGGCGACCGCCTTTGCCATCCCGCCCGACCCGCGCAGCATGAACCGCGTTGCCGGATCGATATCCGCGATCAGCGCTGCGACCGCGGCATAATCCGTGTTGTGCCCGGTCAGCACGCCTTCGTCGTTCACGATCGTGTTGACGCTGTCGATCGCCGCGGCCGAGGGCGCGAGTCCATCGAGCAGCGCGATCACCGCCTCCTTGAACGGCATCGAGATCGCGCAGCCGCGGATGTCGAGCGCCCGGATACCGCGCACCGCGCCCTCCAAGTCGCGGGTCGAGAACGCCTTGTAGACATAGTCGAGTCCGGTCAGCGCATAGAGCCGATTATGGAACCGGGTCCCGAAATTGCCCGGTCGCGCGGACAAGGACATGCACAAGCGGGTATCCCGCCCGATCAGCGGACGAGCGGGTTCCGGGGCTGAGGTCTGTTGGGTCATCGCCATAAAATAGGACGGCGATCCGCCGGGGTCGAGATACAAGCGCGGCGGAACAAGCGCCGCTACCCGGCGTAGAACCGGCGATGCGCGTCGTGCCCCTTGCCGAACCGGACGATTTCGATGGCTGGCGCGATGC
>NZ_JPJC01000093.1:8869-9734 GCF_000733135.1 Sphingomonas sp. FUKUSWIS1 | reverse complement strand
GTGTGGCAGGTGGGCAGTGCCCCCGCCGACCTGTTCGGGACGGTGCCATCGGATCCTCCTGCAGCATCCGCGCCGCGGGCTGCCTCCGCGACCGTCTCGGTCCCGCGCGCGTTCCTCGATCTTGCCCGCAGCGTCATCCTCGGGAGCGATCCGGAGCGGTTCGCGTTGCTTTACACGCTGCTCCACCGCCTGCGCCGGGAACCCAAGCTGATCGAGGATCGGGCCGATCCTCTCGTGCGACGGCTCGACCGGATCGCCAAGGATGTCCGCCGTGACATCCACAAGATGCGCGCGTTCCTGCGCTTCCGCGAGGTCGAGGAGGAGGGCGCAACCCGGTTCGTCGCCTGGTTCGAACCCGATCACCACATCGTCCGCGCCAACGCCGCCTTCTTCGTCAACCGCTTCGCGAGCATGCGCTGGTCGATCCTGACCCCCGACGTCTCGATCCACTGGGACGGGACGATGCTCAGCGAAGGACCGGGCGCCAAGAAGACCGACGCACCCGAGGGCGATCCGACCGAAGAGGTCTGGAAGACCTATTACGCCAGCACCTTCAACCCCGCGCGCGTGAAAATCGGCGCGATGTTGAAGGAGATGCCCCGCAAATACTGGAAGAACATGCCTGAAACCGATCTCGTCCCCGGCATGATTGCCACCGCACAGGCACGCGAGAGCGGGATGATCGAGCGCGCTCGCGACGTCGTCGGCGGCAACAGCATGATCGCCTGGGCGGCGCTGCGCGACGAGGCCGCGGGCTGCACCCGCTGCCCGCTCTACAAGCCCGCGACCCAGACCGTGTTCGGCGAGGGGCCGATCGACGCGCCACTGATGTTCGTCGGCGAACAGCCAGGCGACCAGGAGGATC
>NZ_JPJC01000093.1:0-8773 GCF_000733135.1 Sphingomonas sp. FUKUSWIS1 | reverse complement strand
CCCCGCCGGTCAGATGTTCGACCGCGCGATGGCGGAGGCGGGACTCGACCGCAGCCGCGCCTATGTCACCAACGCGGTCAAGCATTTCAAGTTCGAACAGCGCGGCAAGCGACGCATCCACGCCAAGCCCGGCGCCGGCGAGATCGAGGCCTGCCGGTGGTGGATCGAGCAGGAGCAGATGCTTGTCGCGCCCAAGGTGACGGTCGCGCTCGGCGCCACCGCGGCCCGCTCGCTGTTCGGCAAGGTGATGACGATCGGCAAGGAACGCGGCCGCGCGCTGCAGCTTCCCGGCGGCGGCGAGGCATGGATCACCGTCCATCCCAGCTACCTGCTGCGCCTGCCGGACAAGGTCCAGGCCGACGAGGAATATGCGCGATTCGTCGAGGATCTGCGAATGGCCGGCGCGCGGCTGGCTTAGGCGAACCGATTGGCCCTTCCCTTCGCGCGCCGCATCGCGCAAATCCCCGCGCCATGTTCGAAAAGATTCTGGCCGTGCTGGCCACCTTCACGATCTGGGTGATCTCGTCCGGCGGCTATGTCGGCATCGCGATCCTCATGGCGATCGAAAGCGCGTGTATTCCGCTTCCATCCGAGATCATCATGCCGTTCGCCGGTTATCTGGTGTCGACCGGCCGGTTCGACCTGTATCTCGCGGCCACCGCGGGCGCGATCGGGTGCAATCTCGGCTCGATCGTCGCCTATGAGGTCGGCAAGCGTGGCGGTCGACCGATGGCCGAGCGCTGGGGTCGCTATGTCCTGATCGGGCCGGGCGAGCTTGATACGGCGGACCGGTTCTTCGCGCGCTGGGGCAGCATGGCGGTGCTGATCGGGCGTCTGCTCCCCGTCATCCGATCGTTCATCGCCTTTCCGGCGGGTGTCGCGCGGATGAAGCTCGTGCCCTTCCACCTCTACACCTTCATCGGCTCCTGGCCGTGGTGCTTCGGGCTTGCCTGGGTCGGCATGAAGCTCGGCGACAAATGGGACAGCGATCCGCGCGTAAAGGCCGCCTTCCACAGCGCGGACCTGCTGATCGGCATCGTCCTGATCGCGCTGGTCGGCTTCTACATCTGGCACCGCGTCCGCGGGCTGAAGCGTCACCCGTAACCACGACGCCGGGCAAGCGCGCGCAGGTCTTCGTCACGCGTCGGTGCCAGCGCCTGCACGCGCCGCTGGTACGCGGCGACGATCTCCGGCCCGGCCTGTGCGGGTGAACCGCTGTCAAACGGTGGCTGGGGATCATATTCGAGTGCCAATTGCACCATGCGTGCATGCGCCTCGCCGCGGATCAGCGCGATCAGCGTCAGCGCAAAGTCGATGCCCGCCGTCACACCGCCGCCGGTGACCCGGTTCCGATCGACCACGGTGCGCGCGTCGACGGGGATCGCACCGAAGAGTGGCAACATGTCACGCTGAGCCCAGTGGCACCCCGCGCGGTACCCGTCGAGCAATCCCGCGGCACCCAGGATCAACGAGCCGGTGCAGACACTGGTGACCCATGTCGCGCCCGCCCCGATGGCCCCCACCCATGCCATCGCTTCGTCGTCGGCGATGACGTCGTTGAGTCCGAAGCCTCCCGGGACGCAAAGGATGTCCGCGTACGGCACCTCGGCAAAGATCGCGGTCGGAAGGATCGAAAACCCGGCGTCGGTTGGCACCGGATCGCGCGTCTTCCAGACGAGATCGACCTGCGCCTCGCCAAGCCGCGACAGGATCTGGGCAGGACCGGTGAGGTCGAGCTGGGTGACGTTGGGAAACAGTAGGAAGGCGATACGAAAAGGGTCGCGCATGGCACAAGCTCCGTCCAGAGGGGCTGCCCAGGCGCGCGGCGGAACCGTCCGCGCTTCCCCGTGGTGATCCACTCGGCGCCAGTCACGCGGACGCGCCAACGCTATGCGGTTGTCTTTGACGACGCAACAGCATCGACGGGTTCGCGCGCTGAACGCAAACCGGTCGCGGCAGCCTATGGGAGAATGGGCACCTCGGCTGCGCGCTCCTTGTTTTCGCGGCGCGCTTCGCGAACGCGCTGCCCGAAACATCCGGTTGCGCCGCCAGGGCCGACGGTCGAGCAGCTGCCGATGCTGTTCGCACCGACACCGGTGCCGAGCGTGCCCTGCGCCTTGGCCGCCCAGCTCTCATTTTCGGGCGTCACGGCGAACTCGCGCAGCTCCTTGGGGACGCGATATTGCTCCTGCGCGCTGCGACGCACGCAGATGACGATTTCCTCGCCCTGTGCATTGGTCGGGCAGCGCTCGTTGCCGAACAGCGTGAGCACGCCGTTGACCGGGGCGCTGCGCGACACCTCACCCGGCGCGGAGGCGGGCTTGGCTGCGGGTGCACCGGGCTTGGCCGGAATAGCCGCACCCGACGTCACCGTCTGCGCCGCCACCGGGCCGGCGACCAGCAAGGCCGCCGCCATCATCATCCTCATACGCACCACTCCCATAATCCGTATCTGTTGGCCGACAGGATCGGCGATCGTCGGTGGCCCTAGGCTGAACGCCGCAAGGCCACGCGTTTCAGTCCCAACGGCCGGCGCCGCGGTCAGATCCGTTTTGCGGTCGCGATCGCGACCTTGCACCCCAGCCGGATCAGCGCGCTCATCACCGGATAGCCGGGGGTTTCCTCCGCCCCGGCAGCGATCGCGGTCGCCTTGTGCTCCAGCTCCTCGGCCTGGAAATCGAGAATCGCCGCGCTCAGTTCGGGATCGCTGTCGCCCAGCGCGACGAGCTGCTCGGCATAATGCTTGTCGATCTCGGTCTCGACCGCCGCGGTGCAGGCCATCGCGGCACGCGGGCTGATCGCGGCCGTGACAGCGCCGAGCGCGAAGCCCGCGACCTTCCAGATCGGCTGCAGCACGGTCGGCCGCACGCGCCGCTCGACGATCATCCGGTCGAAGAAGGCGCGGTGGCGCTCCTCCTGCTGCGCCATGTGATGGATCAGGCGCGATGATGGGTGCCGGTCGCCCAGCACCGCGAGCTGCCCCGCATAGATGCGGATCGCGCCATATTCGCCGGCCTGGTCGACGCGGACCATTGCCTCGCTCGGATGCTTGCGATCGCCCGGCTTCCAGCCGGTGCCGCGCGGGACGGTCGGGATCGGAGTCGCGGTGGTCATCGTGTCTTCCTCATCAGCACGAAGATGGTGATCGCGCCGCCCAGGGAAAAGATCGCGTTGAACCCGGCGAGCGAAATCCCCGCCAGCGACCACTGCGCCGAATCACAGCGCACCATCGGCGCGTTCATGATCGCGGCGAGCCGTTCGGCCGGCGTCGTGCCCGCCATCGACACCGTCGTGGTGCAGGCGGTGATGCCGTTCCACCAGTGATATTCGACCCCGGCATGGAACAGCCCGATCGCGCCGCTGATCCCGATCAGCAACGCCGCGACGAGCACCAGCGAGGCGCGCAGCGAGCGCTGCGGCACCACGAACGTCGCCGCCGCGAGCAACACCGCCGAATAATGCGGCCAGCGCTGCCAATGGCACATCTCGCATGGATAGAGCCCGCCCAGATATTGCGACCCGAGCGCCCCCAGCAGCAGCAGCAGCGGCAGCACAAGCGCGATCGACCGGGCGATCTCCTCGTTCTTCGTCATCCCCAGCCCGCGGCGTACGCTCACTTGACGGGTGCCTTGGTCGCGGCGGCGACCTGCGCGGCGCCGCCGAGCCGGGCGACCGTCTTCAGCGCATAATAAAGCTGGAAGTCCTCGACCCCCTGCTTCTTCAGCGCCTCGGGCGTCGCCGAGAAGCGCGGATCGTCCTTCGTATCTTCCTCGAGAACCGCATTGTCGGCCTTCACCTCGTTGATCAGGTGACGACGCAGGTCGGCTTCGCGGAACACCGGGCGCGCCTTGTGATCGGGGTCGCTGATCTGCGGCACGCGGATATCGGGTTCGATCCCACCCTCCTGGACCGACCGGCCCGACGGCGTGAAGTAGCGCGCGGTCGTCAGGCGCAACGCGGTCTCGGGGCCGAGCTGGAGCACGGTCTGGACCGATCCCTTGCCGAACGTGCGTTCGCCCATGATCAGCGCGCGGTGGTGGTCCTGCAGCGCGCCGGCGACGATCTCGGAGGCCGATGCGGTCCCCGGATCGGTCAGCACGACGACCGGCAGGCCATGCGCGTCGTCGCCGGGCTTGGCATAATAGCGCTCGATATCCGTCTTCTCGCGGCCACGCTGCGACACGATCTCACCGTGATCGAGGAACGCGTCGCTGACCGCGATCGCCTGGGTCAGCAGCCCGCCGCCATTCTGGCGTAGGTCGACGACATAGCCGAGCGGACGATGCCCCAGCGACTTGTCGATCGCCATGATCGCCGCGCGCGTGTCCGCGCCGGTATTCTCGCTGAAGGTGTTGATGTTGATATAACCGACATCGCCGCGCACCTCCCATTTCACCGGCTTCTGGACGATGATCTCGCGCAGCATCGACACGTCGAGCGGCTTGTCGCGACCCGGCCGGACGAGCCCCAGCGTGATCTTGCTGCCGGGCTTGCCGCGCATCTGTGCGACCGCCTCGTCGAGCGAATCGCCGTAGATCAGCTTGCCATTGATATGCGTGATGTAATCGCCCGACTTGACGCCCGCGCGCGCGGCGGGCGAGTCTTCCTGCGGGGTCACGACCTTGATCGCGCCGTCCTCCATCTGCACCGTCAGGCCGAGGCCGCCATAATTGCCCTCGGTCATGATCCGCAAATTCTCGTAATCCAGCGCATCGACATAGCTCGAATGCGGGTCGAGGCTTGCGAGCATCCCCTGGATCGCGCCCTTGATCAGCGTCTTGTCATCGACCTTGTCGACATATTCCGCCTTCACGCGGTTGAAGACGTCGAGAAACTGGTCGAACTCGCGATACGTGTCGGTGTCGACCGCCGCCATCGCCGAGGTGGCCAGCGGCACGAGGGTCAGCGCGCCGAGGATGGCGGTAGCGGTAAGGATCGGACGTGGCATCTAAGGTCCTGAAACCGGGGGAAGGCACAGCGTAGCGGTATAGTGCGCGCGGAGCAAAGCCGCGACGGTCTTCGCGGTCCGGCGAATGGACGCCGGACCGGTTCTCGGTTGATTAGCCGATCAATGCGGCCGCGTCGACGGGTCGCCCGCGCCGCCGAAGCTCGACGGTGATCAGCGGATCCTCGCCCCCCGGCGCGGTCCCGATCCGCGATCCGGCGGCGACGTGGACGCCCGGTTTCACCCCGGTGTCGGCAAGCCCGGTCAACAGCGTCGTCCAGCCATCACCGTGATCGAGGATCACGATCCGGCCATAACCGCGAAACGCCCGGGCGTAACGGACGATGCCCGCCGCCGGCGCCACCACGCGCGCGTCCGGCGCGACCGCGAAGGTCAGCCCGCGCGATCGCACGCCCACATCGGACACCGCGTCGAAGCCGGTGACAAGCCGACCCTGTCCGCCAAAGCGCGGGCCGGTGGCGGCTGCCCGCCACCCCTATACGGCCCGGTCCCGACGGGACCCGGCCGCGTCCGACCAGGAACTCTTCATGTCCCGATGCCATCTCATGGCGGCGATCTCCGCGATCGCCTGTGCCGCGCCGATCGCGGCTGCGCCTCTCCCTGCCGCCCAGAATGCCGATATCGCAGCCCGGCGCGCGGCGCTGCTGCGCGATCGTGCCGCGATCGATGCCGAACTGCGCCTGCTCGACGAACCGAGCAGCCCGACAGACGCGCCGCGTCGTACCGCCCCCGTGGCGATTGCCGGTGACGACATCATCGTCACCGGCAACGCATTGTCGCTGACGACGCGCGTGACCGGGCAGACCGTCACGACGATCGACGACGCCGCGTTCCGCAACACCCCCGCGACGACGATAGCCGACATCGTCAAGCTGTCGCCCGGCGTCGTCGTCATCCAGGGCAACGGCCCGCGCGACGTCGGCGTGTCGATCCGCGGCTCGAACGCGCGCAACAGCTTCGGCGCGCGCAACATCCAGGTGTTCGAGGATGACTTCCCCGTCACCCAGCCCGACGGGCTGGCCCGGTTCGACCTGACCGATCCGCATGCTTACGGCGCGGTCGACGTGGTGCGCGGGCCATCCTCCGCACGCTATGGCAATTACGCGATCGGTGGCGCGGTCAATTTCCGCACCCGGCGCGGCCGTGACATCGACGGTGCCGAGATCGGCATCGACACGGGCAGCGACGGCTATGCCAATGTCTATGCGACGATCGGCGATGCCGGCGCGGATTTCGACTATGCGCTGTTCGGCAGCTTCGTCCGCGCGAACGGGTCGACCGGGCATACGGGGTATGAGACCGGCACGATCAACGCGCTGGCGACCTATGCGATCTCGGACCGCGACCGGCTGACCGCGAAGATCATCTACAATGAGGGCGAATTCGCGCTCTCGACGCGGCTCTCGCTCGACCAGTATCACGCCAATCCCTATCAGCGCGGCTGCGCGACACGGGTCGGCGCGGCGCCCGGTTGCGGGACGATCTCGGTGCTCGCCAACGGCGTCAACGGCGCGCGGATCGCGCAGACCGCGGCCGAGGCCGACCTTGCGCGCAACGATCGCCGGACGATCATCGGCACCCGCTACGAGCATGACCTGAGCACGACCGCGACGTGGCGGGCGCAGGCGACGTTCGACAGCCGCGTCGTCAACCAGCCGACCAGCGCGACGCCGTTCAAGGGCACGCTAGACAGCTACAACATCACCAGCGACGTCACGCATCGCGGCACGCTGTTCGGAATGGCGGCGACCAGCTTTGTCGGCGTGTTCTACAATTACCTCGATAACCAGAGCTACAGCTTCAACAAGACGCCCGCGGGCCGCGACGGCATCGGCGCGCCGACCCAGACGGTGTTCGGCGACGTCCGCAACATGGGCGCACGCGCCCGCGAGGAGCTGAGCCTGACGTCGCGGCTCCAGTTCATCGCGGGCATCGGCACGGAGCGATCGATCATCGGCGTGACGCAGACCGGCTATGCCTATCCGCTCGGCGCGAACCCGGTGCTGAGCGTGATCCCCGCCGAGCGCCATTTCTGGAACGTCGCACCCGAGGCTTCGCTCGTCTGGCAGGCGATCGACGCGGTCCGCCTGCATGCGCGCGTCGGCACCGGCTATGGCATCCCGCAGGCCGGCGCGCTGTTCGTGACCGCGGCAGGGGTGCCGGGCAACAACGTGACGCTGAAGACCCAGCGCAACACCGGGATCGACCTCGGCGCCGAAGTCGCGCTCGGGACCAATCTGAAGGCGGAGGTGACGGGCTATTACGAATGGTTCCGCAACGAACAGGTCAGCCAGTCGGCGGGCGTCAACCTGCTCGCCTATACCACCAACGCGCCGCGCTCGGTCCACCGCGGCGTCGAGCTCGGGCTCAGCTGGACGCCGCTGCCAGCCGTCCTGCCGGGCGCGCGGATCGATGCGAGCTACAGCTACAACGACCACCACTATACGGCGTTCGTCGAGCGGCTGACATCGGGCGCGGTGTCGGCGACGTTCGACCGCGCGGGCAACCGCATCCCCGGCGTCATCCCGACCTTCGTCAATGTCCGCCTCGGCTATGACCAGCCGGGTGGCGCGGTGGCGGGGCTGGGCGGGTTCGTCGAGCTGACCTACCGCGACCGCTATGCGATCGACAATGGCAATCTGCTGAGTGTGGCGGGCTATACGCTCGCCAATCTCAACCTCCATTATGATCCACCAAGGGGGGAGGGGGTGTGGTCGCGGCTGCGGCTGTTCGCTTCGGTGCAGAACCTGTTCGACACGACCTATGTCGGCTCGGCCTCGGTAATTGCGAACAGCCTGAACGCGGCGACCGGGCAGCAGAATCCGGAAGCGGTGCTGCGGACGGCGACCGGGTCGATCTATGCCGGTGTCCCGCGCACCGTCTATGCCGGCGTGAAGGCGCGGTTCTGATGCGTGCGTCCGCTCCCGCCGCCGCCCCGGCCTCTCCAGGCGGACCCGGCCCCGGTCGTGGCTGGCCGGGCTATCCGACGATCTGGCGCTGGCATTTCTATGCCGGGCTGTTCTGCCTTCCGTTCGTGCTGTGGCTGTCGGTCACCGGCTCGATCTACCTGTTCCGCCCGCAGATCGAGACGCTGATCGATCGCCCCTATACGCATCTCCCGCTGGACGGCGCGCGCGCCTCGGCGGCGCGACAGGCCGATGCGGCGGTGCGCGCGGTGCCGGGATCGGTGCTCCACCGCTATCAGTTGCCCGAGCGGCCCGACGAGGCGGTGCAGGTGATCGTCGGCGCAGGCACCACCGAGACGCGCGTCTATGTCCATCCGAACACATTGGCGGTCCTCCACACCGTCGACGAGGACAGCCGGCTGATGCGGATCATCTTCCGGCTCCACGGCGAATTGCTGATCGGCACGCCCGGCTCCTATCTGGTCGAGCTCGCCGCCTCCTGGGCGATCGTCATGATCCTGTCGGGGCTGGTCCTGTGGTGGCCGCGCGGCAGCGGGCTGGCGGGGGTGGTCTATCCGCGGCTGCGTGCGGGCGGGCGGCGGTTCTGGCGCGACCTGCACGGCGTCACCGGGCTCTGGGTATCGGTCTTCGCGCTCGCATTGCTCATATCGGGCCTGCCCTGGGCCGCAAGCTGGGGGAGTTACCTGAAGGCGATCCGGACGGTCGCCGAGGGGCGGGTGGTCAGGCAGGACTGGTCGGCGGGGAATGCCGCGGAGCTGCGCGCGCGCGGTGCCGCCGATGCCGGCACGCGCGCGATGGTGGGCGCGCATGCCGAACATGGCGGGATGACGATGGCGCATCCCGCGGTCTCGGACGTGCCGCTCGACCGGCTGATCGCGAC
>NZ_JPJC01000092.1:16232-43967 GCF_000733135.1 Sphingomonas sp. FUKUSWIS1 | reverse complement strand
GAGAGACGATCGCGAGCGCCGCGAACGCGCTCGGCGCGCTGTCCTGCGGCTGGGTGAGTGGCGCGATCAGCGCCAAGCCACCGACCGCTTCCGGGTGGTCGATCGCCAGCGCGAGCGCCACCGCGCCGCCAAGCGAATGGCCGACAACCAGCGGCTTCTCGAGCTCCAGCGCCGCGATGAAGCGCGCGATCTGGGCGGCTTGCGCGCGGATATTCGCCGTTTCCCCGGGCGCCGAATAGCCGGAGCCGGGCCGGTCGATCAGGATCACGCGGTACTCGGTCGCGAGGCGGTCGAGCAGCGCATAGCTGAAGTTGCGCATCTGCCCGGCAAGGCCATGGATCATCACGATTGTCGGTCCGGTGCCGCGGTCGAGATAGTGCATCCGGCGGCCATCGACGTCGATGAAGGCGCCGTCGGCGGGTATCATTCGCTCGGTCCGCCGCTGGCTCAACTTCGCGAACAGCGCCAGACCGCCGACTGCTGCGATCGCCGCCGCGGCCGTCACCGCGCCGATCGAAACGGCGGAGCGCGATGTTTCGACTGGCACCGGAGTGGCGGCACCGCGCACCTTGTCGAACCGCATCGTTCCGTCCTCCAGTTTGCCGAATTTGAGCGCGGCAAGATCCAGCGCATAGTTCTGGTGCACCTTCCACGGCGCCTTGGACCCCTGATGTGGCAGGATGGCGTTGGCGCGCTGGACATAGCCCGAGGTGAAGCCGAGCATCGGCTCGGGTGTCACCGACGGATCGTCGTGCGTGGGCGTGCACCTATCATAGCCGTTCGCGTCCATGTGGCGCAGCAGGCGGCAGGCGTAGCGGGCCGACAGATCGCATTTCAGCGTCCAGGATGCATTGGTATAGCCGAAGGCGAGCGCCAGGTTCGGCACGTCGCTCACCATCATACCCTTGTAGATCAGCCGGTCGGCGGGGTTCACGACCTGCCCGTCGACGACGAGCTCGACGCCGCCCAGCAGGCGCAGGACGAGGCCCGTGGCGGTGACGACGATGTCGGCGCGCAGTTCGCGGCCCGATCGCAGCGCGATGCCGGTCGGTGTGAAGCGGGCGACGTGATCGGTCACGATCTCCGCCTTGCCGCCGCGCATCGCCTCGAACAGGTCGGCATCGGGGACGAGGCAGATACGCTGGTCCCACGGATCGTAGCGCGGTTCGAAATCGCGCTCGACCTCGTAATTCTCGGGCAACTGCGCGCGGACGCCCTTCAGGATCAGCGCCTTCATGTGATCGGGGCGCTTGCGCGCATAGGCGTAGGTGGCGATGCCGAGTCCGACGCTCTTCCATTTGGTCGCGCTGTCGGCAATGCTTTTGGGCAGCACCCGGTGCGTCCACCGCGCAAAGCCGTCCTGTGACGGGCGCGAGACGATATAGGTCGGCGAGCGCTGCAGCATCGTGACGTGCGCGGCCTTTTCGGCGAGCGACGGCACCAGCGTCACCGCGGTCGCACCGCTGCCGATCACCACCACGCGCTTGCCGGTCCAATCGAGGTCGGCGGGCCAGTGCTGCGGATGGACGAGCTGCCCCGCGTAGTCCTCGACACCCTCGAAGGGCGGCGTGAAGCCGGCGTCATAATCATAATAGCCGCTGCCCATGTACAGGAACCGGCAGACGATCCGCTCCGACGCGGCACCATCCCGCTCGATCTCGACCGTCCAGCGCGCATCGGCGGACGACCAGGCGGCGCGAACGACAAGACGGCCGAAGCGGATATGTGCATCGATCCCGAATTCACGCGCCGTGGCGGCGATATAGTCGCGGATCGCGTCGCCGCCGGCGATCGCCTGGTCGCTCGGCCAGGGGCGGAAGGGGAAGCCGAGCGTATACATGTCCGAATCCGAGCGGATGCCGGGATAGCGGAACAGGTCCCAGGTGCCGCCGATCGCATCGCGCGCCTCGAGGATCGCGTAGCTCTTGCCCGGGCATTCGGTCTGGAAGCGATAGCCCGCGTCGATCCCCGACAGACCCGCACCGACGATCACGATGTCGAGCTCTTCCGCGGTGCCCGAGCCGGAGGGGATGGACGCAGTCTCAATTGCCATGCCGGAGTGCTCCGATAGAAGGATGCGACAGCAATCGCCGTTATCTGGAAACAGGAGTTATCACTTGAAATCAGGGGCGGCAAGCCAGGACGGACGGCGCTATGGCGGTGCATCGGCGAGCGAGCGCCGCGTCGAGCGGCGCAGCCGGCTGATCCGCGCCGCGATCGCGCTCTATGGCGAGCAGGGCTATCGTCATACGACGGTGACCGCGGTCTGCCGCGCGGCCGGGCTGACCCCGCGCTACTTCTACGAAGCCTTCGCCAATAGCGACGCGCTGCTTCTCGCGACGTTCGGCGAGGTCACGCAGTTCGTGACGCAGCGGGTCGCCGCGGCCGCCGATGCGGCGGGAGGCACGCCGGGGGATCGGCTGATCGCGCTGCTGACCGCATATTACGATCTGCTGCGCGACGAGCCGGCCAGCGCGCGCGTCTTCCTGTCGGAATTGTCCGGCATCGACCCGCAGGTCGACGAACTGTTCGAACGCTCGATGGCCAGCTTCGCCGACCTGATCGCCGGCACGCTGGTGCCGACCCACGTTCCCGGCTCGATCGAGCCGCTGTGCCGTGCCGGCGCCATGCACGGGCTGCTCGCGGTGGCGCGCGACTGGGTAGCGCGGGGTTGCGACGAACCCGTGGCGCGGGTCGTGCGCACGGTCGAGCCACTCTGCCGGATGCTGGTCAGCTGCGGGGGTGATGATTAGCGGCGCGATGTCACCGGAACGCCCGAGTTCAGGAGCCCCCTGCCCTTCTCCACTTCCCACATTCCGCCGCGGCGGTCGTGACGACGACGTCATCGCTGCAACACACTCGATCTGCGCCGTTTCCGAACGCCAAGCGCTTCGCTACACACCGCGGCACGGCGGACGGAGATACCCAGTGAACGATGAATTTGCCGAAGCCGTGGCCGGCGCACTGGCCGCACAGGGCTTCGTGCTGGAAAACCTGTATGCCTTGCTGCTCGCCAGCGACGCTGATCCGGTCAGGGCCTGTCAGGCTACGGCGCATCGCATGTTGGAGGATTTCGGCAGCCTTCAGGCAACCGGGGTACAGGTCATGTCCGACGACGAGGTCAACCGTATCAAGCGACACGCGCTCGATCGGCTCGAGCGGTTCTGGAACGGCGTGGAGCGCCGCCTCGCCAACCTGCCGCAATCCTAGCGCTGGGGTTTCGATCCACCGACGACGCAGGAGGTGATGCGCGTCGGGCACGCGTCCCTTGCTATTACAGGGACTTTTCAGCGCGAACGGCTGATGTCGGAGATTGGACACATGGTGGTTTTTCGTCTGCTTATTACCTTCGGCCTCTGCTTCATTGCGGGTGTCGCGCGCGCCGAGTGCCGTCCTGGCAGCATCGAGGCCCTGCCTGAACGCGCGATGCTTCACCTTCCCGCGGCGGGCATGACCGGGCCCGTACCGCTCGTGATCCTGCTCCACGGCAGCACCGGCACGGGGGCGGAGATGCTGCGCGACAGCCACCTCGCCGAGACGGCGGATCGCCACGGCTTCATCGTCGCAGCGCCCAATGGTGGTATCGCCGCGGATCGCGGCTTTGTCTGGAACATCCCCGGCGTCCCGACCGTCACGGGCAGCATCCCCGCACGCGATGCACGCGACGATGTCCGGTATCTGTCGGGGCTGATCGACCGGCTTGTCGCAACCGGTTGCGTCGACGGCGCGCGGGTGTACGCGACCGGCTTGTCGGGTGGTGGACGGATGACGTCCTGGCTGGGCTGCGTCGCCGCACGACGTTTCGCCGCGATCGCGCCGGTGGTCGGACTGCGTGCCGGACGCTCCCTCGCATCCGATGTGTCACGCGCCGATCCCGCGACGTGTCGCTCGACAGCGCCGCTGCCCCTCCTCGCCTTCGCCGGCGATGCCGACACCACCAACCCCATCACCGGCGGCGGCGCGCCCTATTGGCAATATTCACAGGCCGCCGCGCTGCAACGCTGGGCCGTGCTGAACGGCTGCTCGGATCCCTATGCCCGCAACCTCGGCGCGACGGTTTACGAACAGGGCTATGCCCGCTGTCAGCACGGCACGAGCGTCGCGGCGCGTGTGACGCGCGGCGGGCAGCATAGCTGGTCGGTCGTCGACAATGAGGCAATGTGGGCGTTCTTCTCCCGCCACCGGCGCTAAGTCAAAAGTCGGCAGCTGCCAGAACGTCTCGGCAATTCCCGGTTCGGTTGCCAGATCAGATACTTCGCCATCCCAACTCTATTTCGATGGTTGATTGCCAGGTTAATTTGCCAGTTGTTTTGTATTTAATTACCTGACGCATATTACTACCAAGCTGACTCGATGTATTGTCCGCGGTATGAAATAAGGATAAACTGATGACATAAGATAATGGGAGGATGAAATGCGGGGGCTTTTTCTTGGCATGATCGCATCCGTTCTCGCATCGGCAACCGGAGCCCAGGGACAACAATTTCCTTCGGCGCAGGGGGTCGGGGCGAACGACAGCGGTACGGGGGAATTCAACCGTCAGCAAAATTTCCGGGATTTCGCAGTCAGCGTTACCGACGCCAATCGATTGACGATGCGGCCGGTCCCGGCCGGACCCAAGGACATCATTCAGGGGCTGGAAGTTCATGACGCAAAGGGACTCCTCGTCGGCAAGATCGAGGCCGTCGGTAAAGGCTTTGCAGTGGTGTCGAGTGCGATCGGGAGCGTGGAGGTGGACTTTCCGTCCTTTGCAAAGAACAAGGACGGGCTCTTGATCAATATGCCCAAGAGCAAGCTCGACGTCATGATGGCGCACGGTCATCCGGCTCCATGACGTGCCGTTGGGCCTAAACGCCAATAGCGGGGCGTCTGTAGCCGCCGGTCTCGGGTCGCACAGAGCCATGTCTTCCGCCGCTACGGGACGCCGCACCATGCCGCCCGCGCCTGACGGGCACCCCTTTGAATGCGATCGGTTCGTCCGGCGGAGCCCCGGGCTCGCGGCAGGGTCAGATGATTATGCTTCAGCTGCCAGAACCCTGATCGCCATTGGGTGCGATGCCGGGAAGAATATCACCTGCGGGCATCGGGTCTGGTGGGCGACCCTACCCGCGAGACGAGCGTCACCAGCCTGGGGTTCCAGCTACCAAGAAGCACTATCCGCAACGGGGAGAGGCGAATGTTCTGGCTGGTAATGCTCGTTCTCGGGGGACAGGGCACGCTGACGCCCGTGATCGTCCGCAACGCGAGTGAGATGCTCACGTCCGACGATTACGTCTCGCGCGCAGTCGGTACGGGCAAGAGCGGCTACACGGTGGTCGAGATCCTGATCGATCCGACTGGAAAACCTCAGACGTGCGGCGTTGTCTCGACCAGCGGATCCAAGGATCTGGACCTGAAGGCGTGTGCCGCCGGGGTGCTGCGGGGTAAATATGCGCCGGCTACGGACGAGACCGGGTCGCCCATGTACGGTGTCTACCGAATGCGGGTTCGGTGGCACATGGAGCTCTTCTTCGATGCTTCTACCCCTACACCCAAGGTGCCGGCAGACATCGTGCTGGAAGTGGCGAAGCTGCCGGCGGGGCAGAAGTCCGTTGCTGTCACCCTGGCCTATCTGGTCGGGGAAGACGGCGCGATCCGACGCTGTTCGGTTATAACGTCGAGCGGCTCTGCGCCATTCGATACCGGCGCGTGTTCGTCGATGATAAAGCATTATCGCTACGCGCCGGCCAAGGACAAGGCCAACAAGGCGTGGCCAGTCATTCGCATGCAGCGAATTGAATTCACCTCGACTAAACTGGGTTAACCCGACCCGATAGGCGCACCTGATCAATGTTCGTTACCATTGACACCGCTTTGCCATTCTTCCGGTTCGCCCGCATTACCGCTCCGCCCTGGCGACCGGGCATACCACCAGTAATCGCGTACCATGGTGATACAAGTTCGGCGTTAACCATTCATCTGTGTTGTTCGAAATACCGACGGTCTTCGCTAGTTGACGCTCGAGCTTGATGACGAGCAGCCTGGCGCTCGCATGAAGCCCGAGACCGAAGCGGGGACAAAGAATGGCGAACGCAACTCCGGTGACCGTTGATGGCACGCTGAACGACTGGACCGCAGGCGACCGGATCGACCGTGGCCTCGGTGCCGGCTATGCTATCTATGCCCGCAGCGACGGCGCGGATTTTGCCTTTGCGATGACCGCGCCGACCGCGATCGGCGCAAACACCACCGCGTGGCTCAACACCGATCGCAACACGGCCACCGGCTATCAGGTGTTCGGGTTCGCAGGCGGTGCCGAATTCAACGTCAATTTCGCCGCCGACGGCACGGTCTCGCTGTATAGCGGTGCGGCGGGGCAGACGCTGATCGCCAGCGGCCTGCAGGCGGCGTGGTCGGCGGATCGCACCACCGTCGAATTCAAGGTCCCCAAGGCTGCGATCGGCAATCCGAACGCGATCGACACGATCTACGACGTCAACGACACCGCGTTCCTGCCCGGCAGCTATTCGAACCCCGCGTTCACCGTGTTCAATGACACCGGCGTCGTCGCCGATCCCTCCCACCGCATCGCGATCGTGTGGTCCGATACGACCGCCAACGCCTATTTCAGCAAGACCGCGTATTCGCAGCTGTTCATGGCGGCACAGAGCCAGGCGATGCAGGCGGGCGTGCCGTTCGACATCCTGACCGAGGGCGATCTCACCAACCTGGCGACGCTCGCGAAATACGACACGATCGTCTTCCCGTCGTTCCGCAACGTCGAGGCGGGCAAGGCCGACCAGATCGCGCAGACGCTGGAACAGGCGACCACGCAATTCGGCATCGGCCTGGTCGCGGCGGGCGAGTTCATGACCAACGGCGCGGACAATGCCGCGCTGGCCGGTGACTCCTATTCGCGGATGAAGCTCTTGTTCGACGCGACGCGCGTGACCGGCGGCTTCCCTGCAGACGTGACCGTGAAGGCGAGCGATGCATCACAGCTGGTGCTCGACGGCTATGCCGACGGGCAGGTCATTCGGGAATATACCGGCATCGGCTGGAACGCGTTCGCCAGCGTCAGCGGAACCGGCACGACGATC
The DNA here is from genome assembly GCF_000733135.1 of Sphingomonas sp. FUKUSWIS1. Lineage (NCBI taxonomy): Bacteria > Pseudomonadati > Pseudomonadota > Alphaproteobacteria > Sphingomonadales > Sphingomonadaceae > Sphingomonas > Sphingomonas sp. FUKUSWIS1. The sequence goes on along the minus strand of NZ_JPJC01000092.1, from coordinate 36,888 downwards.
GCGACCGAGACGGTCAACGGCCAGACCTATGCGGCGGCGATCGCGACGCAGACCGGCGGGCGCAACGTGCTGTTCTCGAGCGAAGCGGTGATGGCCGACGACAATCTGCTCCAGAAGGCGATCGATTATTCGGTCCATGGCAACGGGCTGTCCGTCGGATTGCAGATGACGCGGCAGAGCGGCCTGTTCGCGTCGCGCGTCGACATGGACCAGAGCCAGGAGCGCGACGAGGTCAATCCGGCGGGGACCGCGCCCGGCATTTATGACAAGCTGCTGCCGATTCTCACCGAATGGAAGACCGACTATAATTTCGTCGGCAGCTATTACGTCAATGTCGGCAACGATGCGGCGAACGGTCAGTCGACCGACTGGGCGGTCTCGCTGCCCGTTTACAAGGCACTGCTCGATGCCGGCAACGAGGTCGGCTCGCACAGCTACACGCATCCCGAGAACACCAATCTGCTGACCGATGCGCAGATCGCGTTCGAGTTCGGCCAGTCGCGCGCCGAGCTGGAAAAGCAGCTGAGCGCGTATCTCGGCAAGACCGTGACGGTCGGCGGTGCCGCGGTGCCGGGTGCGCCTGAGCAGATCGCGACGAGCCAGGAAATCCTGAAATACGTGACCTATCTCAGCGGCGGCTATTCGGGCGTCGGTGCGGGTTATCCCAACGCGGTCGGGTACATGACCCCGCAGAATGCCGCGGACGACAAGGTTTATATTGCACCGAACACGTCGTTCGACTTCTCGCTGATCGAGTTCCAGAAGAAGACCGTTGCCGAAGCCAGCGCCATCTGGGCCAAGGAATTCGCCGCGCTGACCGCCGGTGGCGATGCGCCGGTCGTGGTGTGGCCGTGGCATGATTACGGCCCGACCATGTGGGCGAGCGATGGCGCGACCAGCCCGTACACCAAGCAGATGTTTACCAGCTTCATCGCGCAGGCCGCCGCGGCGGGGGTGGAGTTCGTGACGCTTGCCGATCTGGCAGGCCGGGTCAGCGCGTTCCAGAATGCGACGATCACCTCGACCGTCGTCGGCAACACGATCACCGCGACGGTCGGCGCGACGACGGGCAGCTTCTCGCTCGACGTCGACGGCCAGAGCAGCGGCCAGGTGATCAAGGGTGTCGCGGGCTGGTACGCCTATGACGCGGACACCGTGTTCCTGCCCAAGGCGGGCGGGACCTATGCGATCACGATGGGCGCGGTGGCGGACGACGTGACCCACATCACCGCGCTGCCGATGCGCGCGACGCTGACGACGGTGAGCGGCGACGGACGCGACCTGGCGTTCACGGTCGAAGGCGAGGGCAAGGTCACCGTCGATCTGAAGGCGCCCGGCACCGACTGGACGACGGTGAGCGGCGGGACGATCGCCAGTCAGATCGGCGAGATCCTGACCATCGACCTCGGCGCGATCGGCGTTCACGATGTGAAGATCGGTCATGAGGCCAATGTCGATCCGGTGCTGACGTCGTTCGCGGGCGGGACGACGGGATCGCTGTCGATCGCCGAGAACGGCACGGCACTGACGACGATCACCGCGACCGACGCCAACATCGTCTGGGGCGATTCGATCAAATATTCGATTGGTGCGGGCGGCGACGGCGCGAATTTCTCGATCGACGCGACGACCGGTGTGCTCAAGTTCGTCACCGCGCCCGATTTCGAGGCGCCCACCGATGCCAATCGCGACAATATCTACGGCGTGACGGTGGTCGCGACCGACGCACGCGGCGCGATCGACACGCAGACGCTGACGATCGGCGTGACGGACGTGGTCGGCATCACGAAGACCGGGACGATATTCTCCGAGACGATCAACGGCACCAGCGAGCAGGATGTGCTCGACGGCAGCTGGGGCAATGACGTGCTCAACGGGCTCGGCGGCAACGACCGGCTCATTGGCGGGCTCGGCAACGACACGCTCAACGGCGGCGCGGGCAATGACACGCTGATCGGCGGCAATGGCAGGGATGTCCTGAGCGGCGGCGACGGCAACGACATCCTGATCGGTGGCGACGACTTGGACATGATGACCGGCGGTGCCGGCGCGGACATCTTCCGGTTCGAGGCCAGGGGCGACAGCCTCGCATCGGCGTCGCGTGACGTGATCACCGACTTCACCGTCGGGCAGGACAAGATCGACCTGTCGATGATCGACGCCAACACGTCGCTGTTCGCGCGCGGCGATCAGGCGTTCAGCTTCATCGGCACGAGCGCGCGCTTCACCGCGCCGGGGCAGTTGCGCTACAGCTACCAGATGATCGGCGGGAAGGAATTCACCGTGGTCGAGGGCAATATCGACAGCGGTGCGGGCGCCGATTTCTCGATCGCGCTGGCCGGTCAACATGTGCTGACCGCGAACGATTTCTTCATGTAAGCTGCGCCATAGGCCGGCGAAGTTATGGCGGGCATAGGCTTCCAGTTAGCGAAAACCGCGCGCGAGGGCGGTGTCGGCGGGATCGTCGGCGCCGCTGCATTCGGTGCGGTGATCAGCGCGGGACCGTGGTTGATCACCGCGGTCGCGATGGCGTTGCTCACCCACTGGTTGGGCACGCATCTCGGCGCACGCGGCGCGCGGACCGTCCAGACGATCCTTGTCTATGCGTTCAGCCTGTCCGCGCTCGCCGCGGCGCCGGTTGGCATCCTCGCGACGCGGGTCGCCGCGGATCGGATCTTCGCGCGGGACGCAGGCGGCGTGTCGGGCATCATGCTGGTCGCGCTCGCGGCCGGCGGCGGGATCGCGCTGGCGATCGGGGCGATCGTGTTCGGAACCCTTGCCGGGCTTCCGCTCGACGAGGCCGCGCTCGCGACGCTGATCCTCGCCTGGCTGACACAGGTCTGGATCGCCGCGCCCTTGCTTACCGCGCTGCGCCGGTACCGAGCGATCCCGCTCGCCTATCTGCTCGGCATCGGCGTCGCGACGCTGATGTTGGCGCTCCTGCCAAGGCCTGGCGTCCCTGCCGTGCTTGCAATCATTGCCGGGGGCGTCGGCCTGACGCTCGCCGCGATCATGGCGGTGATCCGCCGACATTTCTCCGCCACGCCCGTCCTGCCGACGCGGGACGCGATGGCGCCGCGCCTCGCATGGATCGTCGCCGCGGCAGGCATTGCCGGAGTCGCTGCGATCTGGATCGACAAATGGCTACTGTGGACGGGGCCGCAGAGCATTCGCGCGATCGGACTGCTCCGGCTGAACCCGATCAACGATCAGGGCAGCTTTCTGGGGCTGCTGACGATGGTGCCGGGCCTGACGCTGTTGCTGATCGTCGCCGAGACGCGGTTCGATCGCGCATTCAGCGACATGATCGTCCGGTGTACGGGCACCTCGACGCTGCAGCGTATCGAGGAGGCGCGCAGTGACCTGGCGCGGACGATGTTCGACGGGCTGCGGATCATGCTGCTCGTGCAGGCCCTCGTCGCGGCGCTCGCCTGGGTGTTCGCGGTGCCGTTGTTCGAGCTGATCGGCGCGGACGCACGCGCGGTCTTCGCGTTTCGCCAGACCGCGCTCGGCACCGTCTTTCACCTCGTGGTGATCGCGGCCACGGTCGTGCTGGCCTATTACGACCTGTTCGGGCGGATCCTCGTGACCTGGACGGCTTTCGCCATCGGCAGCGGACTCGCGACGCTTCTCCAATGGGATACGGGGTTCGCCGCGTTCGGCTGGGGCTATATGGCCGGCGCCGTGGTCGGTGCATCGGTCGGCCTCGCGCTGGTCGCCGAAGCCACGGTCAACCTCACCTATCTGCTGTTCGTCGGCAACAATCCCTCCGTCGTGGGGCATGGAGGACGTCTGTTGTGACGGGATTTACCGATATGGGCCGCCGCTGGATCGTCCAGAGGATGCTGGCGCTCGGCGCGGCCGGGTGGGCCTTAGGCAGCCGCCACCAGTCGGTCGCTGCGCCTGGACCGAACGCGAACGCCGCGTTGCGCTGGGGCGTCGATTACGGGGCTGCGACCGACCCCGTGCTGGCACGCGGCTGCGCGCTGCTGGTCCTCGAGCCGCATCACGCGCGTCCGATCGCGCCGCTTCGTGGCCCGGGCAGCACGCTGCTCGGTTACGTCAGCTTCGGGGAAGTCGAGCGCAACCGACCCTATTTCGCCGCGCTGGACAAGGCCGGCGCGCTCAAGGCCGCCAACCCCAACTGGCCCGATGCGCGGCTCGCCGACCTGCGTCATCCGGCGTGGCGGGCAGCGGTGCTCGACCGGCTCGTCCCTGCGATCCTCGCGCTCGGCTATGACGGAATCTTCATCGATACGATGGATAATGCCGAGGCGATGGAACAGCAGGATCCGGTGGCCAACAAGGGCATGGTAGCGGCAGGCGTATCGCTGATCGCCGCCGTGCGCGCCCGCTTCCCCAAGATCCGCATCATGCTCAACCGCGGCTATGCGCTGCTGCCCGACGTTGCACCGAAGATCGACTATCTGCTCGGCGAGGCGATGGCGTCGCGGTGGAATTTCACGGCCAAACACTATGAGTTGCTGAGCGATTCGGACTGGGACTGGCAAGCGGGTCGCCTGCGCACCGCACAGGCGCGGAACCCGGCGCTGTCGCTGATGACGCTGGATTACTGGGATCCGGCGGATACGAAACAGGTCGCGGCACTGTATGCGCGCGAGCGGGCGGCGGGGTTCAGCCCCTATGTCGCGACCCTGGCGCTCGACCGCCTCATGCCGGAGCCGGCGGGGTGAGGATCGACCGCCACCGCGCACGGCTTGCGCTCCTCCTGCCCGCGCTGACCGGGATCGGTCTGCTCGCGGGCGGGCTGATGCTGTTGCCGAAGGAGCGCGAGATACTCCCCGCCGTTCGTCGGGCGCAGCCGGTGCCGATTTCGGCTGCGCGCAGTTCGATGCCGGCGCCAGCATCGCCGGTGCTGCCGCCTGCGCATCCGTCGATCACGGCGCAGATCGCGACTGCGGACGCAGCGACGCTCGCGACGCTCACGACGCGGCTGATCGTTGAGGGCCAGCCGGTGTCGACGCTGCAGGTCGCCTATGATCTGGTCGCTGCGAAGCGACCGGCGGTTGCGCTCGACTATCTTGCGGCCCGGCCGGATGGTGCGGCCGCAGCGACGTGGCGGCTCCGGATCGACCTTCTCCACCGGACCGGACGCGCCGCGAACGCCGCCGCGCTCGTCGCGCGGGCGGTGGAGCAGCGAGGCGCCCTGCCCGCTGCGGACATCGTCGCGGCGGCCTATGCGATCGATCGGCCCGACTTGGTGATCGTGGCGGCGGCGAACCACGTTATCCCGCCGCCCGATCCCGCGCTGGCACTCGATCTCGCGCGGCGTGCCGACAAGACTGGGCGGCGCGACCTGATCGCGCTGCTCGACACCACGACGACCGCGAACTGGCGCGCCGCAGACCCTTGGCTCGCCATCCGGGTGGCGGCGCGTTCCAGGGATACCGCGGCAGGCTTGCAGGCGGCAGGCTACCTCCCCGTCGAGCAACGCCAGGCGGCGCGCGAGGCCATTTTGACCGAAGCGGGCGACCGTGCCGGTCTGCGGACCGAGTTGCTCGCACATGCGGCCGCGCCCGGTGCGCCACTCGAGCAGATTGCGGAGCAGCTGGTCGCGGCCGGGTATCGCGGGGATGCGACGGCGGTGCTGCGGCGTGCGGCGGCCGGGCTCGCACCGACCGCGCCTGCAGCGCAGCGCCTGCTCTACCTGATGGGTCCGCGTCCCGCATCCGACGATCTCGCCTGGCTGAAACAGCAGAGCCTGCAAGGCAGCGCGACCCGGCAGCGCAGCTGGCTGGCCTGCTATGCCGAACGCGACCAACCGGGCGCTGCGCTGGCGTTCGTGTCGCGGCATCCGCTCGCGGACGAGACCGATGTGATGCTGATGCGGCTGTCGCTGGCCCGCACGGCGAACAATGACGCCGCCGGTCGGACGGTGCTGGCGGCCTTGCTCGACGGCCGCGCGCTATCCCCCGATCAGGTCCGCGCCGTGTCCGCTGCGGCGCCCGCGCGGATCGATCCGGCACAGGCGGCGACGATCACGAAACGCCGTGTCGCGGCCGGGATCGCCGGGCCGCGCGATCAGTTCGACCTCGCCTGGGTGGCGTGGAACGCGGGCGATGCGAAGGCTGCGGGACAATGGCTCGACGCGCATCTTGCGACCGCCCCGACCGATCTGCCCGCGCTGCGCTTGATGGCCGACGTGCAGGCGCGGATCGGTGGCGTGCGGGGGGCACGCCCCTGGCTTGAACGCGCGCTCGCCCAGACGCCCGCCGACAGCAGGGCGCGCGCGGAAGTGCTCGAGAAGCTCGGGCGTCGGGCCGAGGCAGTGAAATTGGTCGAGACGCTGCGATCCGAAACGCCGCAGGACCGATCGCTCGCCGCGCTGCACGCCCGGCTGCTGATCACGCAGGGCCAGCCGGGCCGGGCGCGGACGGTGCTGGCGCAATGATCAGCCTGTTTTTCTGCCTCGCGGATGCGCCGTTGCTGGTCGTACCCCGGACCGTCTTTGCGGATGGCCGGATCGTCACGTCCGAGTCCCGGCTCGCCTGGCCCGACGACGCCGTCGTCCGGATCGAGGATCGTGACGGCGAACTGGTCGCGCGGTTCGATCGACCGATCGCGCCCGCACGGCTCGCCGCGTTCCGTGAGGCGGCGGGCGACGTGATCGGCGATCTGCGCTGGAACGATGACAGCCTGGTCCTCCGTCCCGCGGCGGGCTGGACGATGCGCTGGCGGCAGAAGGGCCCGGTCGTCGCGCTCGCCTTCTCTCCACCCGCGGACGCCGCGCTGCTCGAGGCTACCGACGACAGCGCATCCGACGCCGCACTGGCTGCAATCGAGGCGGACGTGGCCGCCGGCTATCCGGGATCGGCCCTGCGCGCGGCGACGAGCCTTGCACAGCGCTATCCGGCCGACCGACGCGCCGCCCGTCTGCTCGCCGACACGCGTCTCGCGCAGGGCGACGTCCGCGGCGCGGCGCGCGAGTACCGCGTGCTCAAGGCAGACGACCTGACCGCACGGCGTACGATCGCCGCCGCGGCGGGGGCCGCCAGCATCGGCGTCACCGCGCGTGACGGCAGCGACCTCGCGCAGACAGAGTTCGCCGCGCGGATCGACGCAGCGGTCGGCGGCACGCTCGACGTGGGAGGCGGCGTTCGCCATCTCGTCAGCAACGTCGCCACCGCCGCGCCGACCGTGCGATCCGGCGACACCGTCGTCGACGCCTCGCTGGCCGCAGCGTTCGACGGCGCGGTCCGCATCCAGCTCTTCGCCTCCGCCGCGCTCGACGATGCGGTGACGGGTGGCGGTGCCAGGATTACGGCAGGGGCCGCCGACGCTCAGTTCCGCGCGACCTTGAGCCGCCACATGCCGGACTATTCGACCCCGGCGCAGGTGCTGGCGGGAGGATATCTCTCGCGCGCGCTGATCGGCGTCACCTACCGCCTGACGCCGGGCGTGGTCGCGCAAGGAGATTTCGGCGCCTACCGGTACGGCCTCGCAACCGGTAGCGGTGCAAGCGACACCATCGTCGCGAGCGCCGGGGTGGATTATCTCATTCGCCGTCAGTTCCCGGCGCTCGGGCTGACCTACCGCTTCGACGCGGAATATGTTCAGCGTATGCAGCTTGGCGCAGACCGCCTTGCCGTCATCCCGCTGGCCACCCGCGAGAACCACACCCTCCAGGGCCTCGCCAGTGGCGCGGTCGGCGCGGTGCAGATGACCGCGCTCGCAGGCTGGACCGTCGATCGGTTCGGCGGCGATGGCCCCACCGCCAGCCTCGGCCTCGCCGCCCCGATCGCGGTCGCGTGGCGGGTCGAGGGCAGCGGCGGCATCACGTCGATCGCGCGGCAGGGCTTTGCCGGCCGCCAGCTTTATGCGCGCGCGCTGCTGACACGCAGCCTCGGGGATACGCAGTGACGCACGACGACGCTGCGCCAAAATGGCAGGCCCGGTGGCGACGCCCCGTGCGCATCGCGCTGGAGATCACCCTCACCTTCGCCGTGCTGGCTGCGTTCGACTGGTGGCTGACGGGCGAAACCGGGTTCACGCGTGTCCAGCCCAACCCCTATTGGCTGCCGGTGCTGGTCATGGCGCTCGCCTATGGCACCGGCCCCGGCGTCCTCGCGGCGGGAATCGCGTCGGGGCTATGGCTCGCGCATGTCCACGACGACACGGGCGCGCGCGACTATCTCGACCACCTGTTCCATCTCTCGCTCCAGCCATTGATGTGGTTCGTCGCTGCCGGAGTCATCGGCGAGGTGACGATCATGCGGACCGCACGGCACGATCGGCTGGAAAAGCGCGGCGGGGTTGCGGCGCGGAACCTGGCGCGGCTGACCGAGGCGTTTGCGGCGCTGTCGCGGACCAACCGGCTGTTGCAGGTGCAGATCGCGACCGAGGCGCATACCGTCGGCCATGCGATCGAGACGGCCGCGCGACTCTGTTCGCAGGACCTGGCTGAACGACGTGGCGCAATCAGCGAACTGATCGCGCTTGCCGCACGAACCCCCGACTTCACCTGCTACCGCATGACCGGTGACGAGGCCCGCGCATGGATCCGCGGGCCGGTTACCGCGGGACGGCGCGACACCCTGCCAGCGACGTTGATGGAGCGGATGGCACGGCCCCACGGGATCCTGCACGTCGCGAAGCGCAGCGATCGTAGCCTGCTCGACGGTATCGGCGTCGCCGCGATCGCGCTGCCCGATCTGAAGACCGGCGAACTCGTCGGGTGCCTGGTCCTACATGCGCTGCCGTTCGAGACGCTGAACGCGAGCCGTACCGCCGAAATGACCGAGATCGCCGCCTGGCTGACGCCGCTGCTCGCCGATACGCTTCACGCAACCCAGCGGCCGGTCAGAGCCGCCGGGCTGGTCGCGTGATCCACCGCCTCGCTGCGCTCGCGCTGCTGGAGATGGTCGTCCTGACGGCGTGCTGGCTTTTCGAACTTGCGGCCGGCTGGGCGCTCGCAGTCCATGTCGTGGCTAGCGGGATTGGGCTCACTTTGTGGCTCCGCAGCGGTGCGGCGGCCGGTTTTGCGGCGGCGATGCTGGGTGTGACGGGCCCGCTTGGCCTGCTTGTTGCCCTGCCCCTTGCTCGCTTCGTCAGACCTGCCGCACACCGGACCGACGACGAGATGTTCGGCCCTGTTGCCGGGCGTTCCGCACAGCGCGGCGCGCGTCTCGCGGTGGCCCGCATGCTCGACGGGCGGGTTCATCACGCCACCCCCGATACGCTGAGCTCGCTGGTCACGATCATGCGTCACGGCGCGGTCGCCGAGCGGCGGCGGGCACTGGAGACCGTGGTGCGGTCCTTCGAGCCCGCGCTGTCGCCGCTCATCGCGCTGGCGCTGACCGATAGCGACCAGACGATCCGCGCGCTTGCGGCGGCCGCGTCGGCGCGCGTCGCGGAAAATCTGGTGCTCGCCCGTGCACGGCTGTCAGCACGCGTTGCCGATGGCGTCGATCCCGATGCCGCGGCGAACCTGGCGCGGCTGCTCGGGGATCACGCGCGTTCGGACGTGCTGCTGTCCGACTCGCAGCGCCTCCACCTGCGCGAGGACGCTGTTGCGACGATGGCCGCTGCGGGATCTGACGGGGCGGACGACCGGCATGCGGACACGCGTGATGCGTTGATGATCGAGGCGTTCTGGGCTGCGGGCGATTATGACGCGATCGACTGGATGGCGACCGCGATCCAGGCGTCGGCAGACCGGACCGGCGATCCGACCGGCGCGAACGATCGCGGTGCGGCAACGCTGGCGAACTGGTGGCTGACGGGCGCCGCGGCGTGATCCCGCTGTCCGCCTTGGCCGAAACGGCCCGGCAAGCGCCGGTCTGCGTACCCGACGCCGATATCTGCCTGATCGTCGAGGGCGCCTATCCCTATGTGATCGGCGGCGTATCCGGCTGGCTGCAGGATCTGATCACGCATCTGCCCGACGTCCGGTTCGTGATCGCCGCGATCAAGCCGGGCGCGGGGCTGCTCGCGTTCCAGCTCGCCCCGCCGCCCAACGTCGTCGCGGTGGTGGAAATCGGCCTGGCGCCTGCACCGGCGATGCCGCGCGCGATCCCGGACCGGATCGCGGTACCGATCGTCGACGCGCTGGTCGCGTTCGTCGCGACCGGTGGCGCGGACCGGCTGGCGACACTGATCGACGTGATCGGCGGCATCGCGCGACCGCTTGCCCCCGGTGACATCCTGTCGCACCCGGCGGTTTTCGCACGGCTCAGGCGCCATTATCAGGCGATGCTGCCCAAGGCCTCGTTCCACCATTATTTCTGGGCGATGCGCGTGCTGCTCGGCGGGTTGCTCGCGGTGCTGACCGCGCCCCTGCCGCGCGCCAAGGCCTATCACACGATCTCGACCGGCTTCGCAGGCCTGCTCGCCGCCCGCGCCGCGCGCGAGACCGGGCGCCCGGCGTTCATCACGGAACACGGCATCTACCTGCTCGAACGCCAGATCGAGGTGATGATGGCGGACTGGATCGGCGATCAGGTCGACACCGGGCTCGAGCTCGAACGCAGCGTGCGTGATCTGCGCGACCTCTGGGTTCGAGCCTTCACCAGCTATGCGACCGCCTGCTATGACAGCTGCGATCCGATCGTTGCGTTGTACGGCGAGAATACGGCGGTCCAGCGCCGGCTGGGTGCCGCTGCCGACCGGGTCCGCGTCATCCCCAACGGGATCGATTCGAAGCGGTTCGCCGCACTCCCCGACCAGCGCGATCCGGCACACCCGCTGGTCGCATTGCTCGGCCGCGTGGTTCCGATCAAGGACGTGAAGACGTTCATCCGCGCCGCCGCGATCGCACATGCCGAACGCCCCGACATCCGCTTCGTCGTGCTCGGCCCCGAGGACGAGGACCCGGAATATGCTGCCGAATGCTCGCGGCTGGTCGAGGATCTGGATCTGTCGCCGGTCTTCCGCTTCGCCGGGCGCGTGCGGATCGAGGACTGGATGGCAAAGATCGACCTGCTCGTGCTTACCAGCCTGTCCGAAGCGCAACCGCTGGTGATCCTGGAAGGCGGGGCCTGCGGGATTCCCGTGGTCGCGCCCGACGTCGGGAGTTGCCGCGAGATGATCGAAGGACGCGGCGGGGCGGACTCCGGCCATGGCGGTATCATCACCCCGCTGGTCAATCCGGCAGCGACGGCGGCGGCGATCCTCGCGATCGCGGGCGATCCGGCGATGCGATCGGCAATGGGCGAAACCATGCGCGAACGCGTGCGCCGCGACTATGATCACGACACGATCATCGGGGCCTATGCACAACTCTACGAAACTCTGATCCAGCGATAGCCTACGCGCGAACGCCAGATCGGATCATCTCCCGCCGGTGACTACCGCATCGCTCAGATCGGCCGCAACCGGGCCCGCAAGCACCGGAACCGGCGCGATCGGCAGCACATTGCCGATCGGCCCTGGCAAGGCCTGGACGGCCGCCGGCCTAATCCGCGCGTCGGTGGCGGGCGCGATCACGGGTGCAGCCGGGGCGGTGCCAGCGGGCTTCTGCGCACGGTCGATCGGCGCGAGCACCGGATCGAACGGCCCGAATGTCTTGGCCCGCACCACCCGCGTGTTCCACGCCGGATCATAGGCCGGCACCGCCTGATCGATCGCCGCCGCCTGCAGTCGCCCCAGCGTCGCCAACAGCCGCGCCTCGGCGGCATAGGCTCCATAGGTCGCGTTGACGAAGACGAGTTGCGCGGTCAGCAGGCGCTGTTCCGAATCCAGCACCTCGAAATTCGAGCGAAATCCTTCCGCGAACCCGCGGTGTACGCCGGTGAGCGCCGACTCCGCCGCCTCGGTCGCGCGCTGCCCCGCCGCCATCTGCTCGCCACCCGCCACCGCCTGGTTCCACGCGTTCTGCGCATTGGCGAGTGCGGCGCGCCGCGCCGTCTCGACCTCGAACCCGAGCTGCTGACGTTCGGCCACCGCGGCGCGGACGCGCGAACCGATCACGCCGCCGGTCAACAACGGCATCGTCACCGTGACCCCACCGGTCGCCTGCGCACCCGCATCGCGCAGGCGGTAGGAATAGGGGCTTCCATAGCCATAGCTTCCCGACAGCGCGACGATCGGCGCACGTTCGGCGCGCTGCGCCGCGATCCGCGCGTCCCCCGCCTTGGTGGCAAGGATCGCCTGCCACAGGCTCGGGCTCTCCTTCTCCACCACGGCAAACGCGGCATCGAGCGAGCGCGGCAGTCCGGGCAGCGTCGGCGGCACGAGCAGCGTGCCCGGATTACGCCCGACGACCGCCGCGAACCGCCCACGGCTTGCCTGGAGATTGACGGTCGCCTGCGCCAGCTGCGCGCGGATAATCTCGCGCTGCGCCTCGGCCTGTGCGATGTCGGTGCGGGTCAGGTCGCCACCCCGTTCGCGTGCGATCGCCTGGGTCACCTGTCGCCCATAGGAGTCGAGCGAGCGTTGCTGGATCGCCACCAGCGCCTGGTCGCGCCGCACCGAAACGAACGCATCGACGACTTCGAGCAGGATCGTGTTCTCCGCCTCGCGCAGGCGCTCGCGCCCGGCAAGCACGGTCGCCTCCGCCGCCGACACCTGCGCCGCGGTCCGCCCGCCGTTCAGCAGGATCTGAGACGCGGTCAGCGACGCCCCCAGGGTCCGCCCCCGCGCCGTATCGAAATCGCCGAGCAGCCCGCGCTGGTCCTGCGACTGATATTGCAGCGTCATGTTGATGCCCGCGGTCAGCCGGTACGCGGCCCCCGCCTGGACGATCTGCTCGTCGAGCGCGCGAAGCTGCGCGCGCTGTCCCTCCAGCGAGGGGTTGCTGCGATAGGCATCGGCGATCGCCTGCCCCAGCGTTTCGGGCGCTGCGGTTGCTGCCTCCTGTGCCGTCTGCGCGAGCGCGGGCATGGCCGGCACCAGCAGCACGGCGACAGCGAGATAGATCCTCTCAGCGTTCATGAAGCGACCGTGAAAAGGCCTCGGTCAACGGATCGAGGAGATAGTCGAGTGCGGTCCGCGACCGCAGCTTGACGAGGACGGTGACCGGTACGCCAGCGCGGATCCCCGTATCGCGACTGCGCACAGCCTCGATCTTGGCGATCTGAGCGCGCGGCACGGTGACCTCCGCACTGAAATAGCTGCGACCGGTCTGCTCGTCGCGAAGCGAATCCGCGGAGACCGTGCGGACCGTGCCGAGCAGGATCGGCAGGTCGCGTTCGTGCAGCGACAGGAACTTCACCTCCGCCTCGCGCCCGGCAAACACCCCGTCGATGTCGCCCGGCGAGAAGTTCGCGCGCACCACAAGCGGCGCGGCGTCGGGGACGATGTCGAGGATCGCCTGGCCCGGCTGGATCACGCCCCCCACGGAGAAGACGCGCAGCCCGACCACGCGGCCCGCCACCGGCGCACGGATGATCGTGCGCGCCAGCTGTTCGCGGGCCGCGGCCAGCTTGGGCAAGACCTCGTTCAACTGGAACTGCGTGTCGCGCAGCAAAGTCGCGCTTTCCTCGACATATTTGCGGCGGGTCTGAACGCCTTCCGCGCGGGTCTGGCCGATCTGCTCACGCGCGGCCGCCGAGCGTGAGACATAGTCGGCATCGGTCCCGTCGAGCTGCTGGATCGAACGTTCGATCGCGCGGACCGTGTTGCGCGACACATAGCCCTGATCGGCAAGCGCCCGCGTGCTGTCGAGCTGCTGCCGGAGCGAGGCGCGCTGCCGGGCGGTCGCCTGCGCCTGCGCATTGAAGCCGGTCATCTGCTGCGCAACGGTTGCCTCCTGCTGGCGGAGAACCGCGCCGTTTGCCGCGAGCGCGGCCGAGCGTGCCGACCGCTGCGCAAGCTGGAGCGACTTCGCCCGCTCGACGAGACGAAGGTCGTCGCCCTGCGCGGACGCGAAGTCTGCGGGCCAGACGATCGCGCCGCCGCGGACGTCCGCTTCGAGCCGGGCCCGTTGCGCCTGGAGATCAATGACGCTGGCGGCCAGCGCACGCTCGCTCGCGGTGACCTCGGCGCCTTCGAGCCGGAACAGGATCTCGCCCGAACGGACGTGCTGGCCGTCGCGCACCGCCATCGCCGCGACGATCCCGCCCTCGCGGTGCTGGACGGTCTGGCGATTGCCCGCCACGACCACCTGCCCCTCGCCCGCCGCCGCGGCATCGAGCCGCGCGAACGCCGCCCAGCCCAGCCCCACGACGAAGAACAGGATCGCGACCAGCCCGCCGACCAGGATCGCCTGCCGCGGGGAATCGTCGAGACGGAGGCGGTCTGCAAGGGTTGCGCCACCAGCTGCGGGGACGGGGCTGGCCAGTTCGGCGGGGATCATCGGGCGCCTCCGGTTGCGACGGCGGGTCCCGCGCTAGCAGGGCGCAACACCTTGGCGCGATCGTCGAACAGCTGGATCGTGCCGTTGCGCAGCACCATGATCTTGTCGACCGCCTGCAGAAGCCCGGTCCGATGCGTTGACACGATCACCGTCGCGCCACGCGCACGGAGCGTCGAGAGCGTCGTCACCAGCCGCGCCTCACCATCGCTGTCGAGATGCGCGTTGGGCTCGTCGAGGAACAGGATCGTCGGCGTACCAAACAGCGCGCGCGCCAGCGCGACCGACTGGTTCTGCCCCGCCGACAGCCCCGACCCGTCCGCCATGCTCAGCATCGTCGCATAGCCATTGGGCAGGCCCAGGATCACCTCATGCGCACCCGCCGCCTGTGCCGCCTCGACCACTGCGGCGTCGAGCTGTTCGCTCTCGCCCGCCAGCACCGACTGAAACCGCGAGATGTTGGTGTGCGCCGTGGTCGGAAACAGCGACGGGGATTGCGGCATGTAACCGACGTGCCGGCCGAGCTGCTCGCGGTTCCAGTCCGTCAGACTCGCACCGTCGATCCGCACCTCGCCAGCATCCGGCGACAGCGCACCCGACAACACGCGCAGCAGCGTCGACTTGCCCGCGCCGCTCGGGCCGACCAGCGCGACGATCTCGCCGGGCGCGACCGCGAAACTTATGTCCGACAGCAATGCGCGATCGCTGCCTTCCGCGCGCACCGTGATACCGCGGACGTCGATCCGGCCGGTCGGCGCGGGCAGCGTCGTCGCGTCGATCGCGGGTCCCGGCATCCGGCAGAAGGCATCGAGATCGCGATAGGCGTTGCGCGCGGCGGCGAGCGGCTTCATCGCCCCGAGGATCTGCTCGACCGGCTGGAGCGCGCGCCCCAGCAACAGCGACGCCGCAAAGATCGCGCCGCCCGAAATATCCTGCCGAATCGCCAGCAACGCGCCCAGCGCGAGCGCGAGAGACTGGAGCAGCAGGCGAAGGAACTTGGTGATCGCGAGAAACTGCCCCGACGTGCCGGCGAGCGCGGCCTGGCGGCGGACGAGTTCGGCGCGCTCCAGCAGATGCCGGGTGATCAGCGCATTGCGCATCCCCATCACGCGCGCGACCTCCGATCCGTGAATCGACACATCCTGTTCGCGCGTCGCGAGAACCGCGCGGGCCTGCGTGTCGCGCGCGGCATGCGCGGTCACGCGGTCGCTGAGGATCGCGACGCCCCCGAGCAGCAGCGCGCTCACAAGCGCCAGAACGCCGATCCAGACATGGAGCAGGAACGCGATGCCGATATAGATCGGCGCCCAGGGCGCATCGAACAGCGCGATGATCGTCGGCCCGGTCAGGGTCCCGCGCACCGTGTCGAAATCGCGCATCGCCTGGCTGCGCTGGCCAGTCGTCGCGCCATCGGTGCCGAGGATCCGCAGCAGGATCCCCGGTGCCGCCTGACGCTCCAGCCGCATGCTGGCGCGCAACAGCAACCGCATGCGCACCGCGTCGAGGATCGCGAACACGACCAGCGCGAGCACCAGTATCAGCGTCAGCAGCAGCAGCGTCGTCCCGCCCCGCGTGGGCACGACGCGATCATACACCTGCAGCATGAAGATCGACGGCACGAGGTACAGGGTGTTCACCAATCCGGAGAACAGACCCGCGAAGACCAGATGCCGTCGACACCCCCGGACGGCACGCGCCAGTGCATTATGCCCATGGTCGGATGGTGCCGTCAGGGGCGCTGGGGAGGACGTCGGCATCGCGTCGCTTTAGCCACGAAGTTTAAACGAACGGTTTCTCAGGCGCTCCCCAACGCCGATCTGCCGCTTGACGATCTCTGTCTTAACGCGCGTGCGGGTTCGCTCCGTGTGACGCACAGCGTCTGGCCCGGGGCCGTCGCGACCCAATCCCGACATCCGTTCCTGTGGTCATCCTGCGTGTCGCAGGTGTAGTGGTGCCGGGCGCGCCGCTACGGCGTGCAGACATCCACTGAGAGATTACGCAGCGACATGGCCCGCAAACATTCGAAACATGCCCCGTATGAGGAGCCCGATCGCGAAGACGAGGAGGGTCCGGCACCGGTCGCGCCGTGCTGGCTCTGCGGCCGCGCGCTCGGCAAGACCATCGTCTGGCATCATCCCGTGCCAAAGAGCCGGGGCGGTCGCGATGTCGTGCCCATGCATCCGATCTGCCAGCAGACCTTAATGGCGAATTTCACCAATTCCGAACTGCAACGCCACGGCATGAATGTCGACGCGCTGCTCGCCGATCCCACCGTCCGCAAATTCGTGGATTGGGTCGCCAAGAAGGATCCTGATTTCACCGCGACGACGACAAAGAAGCAACGCTGACGAGCTACGCCTCGTCGAGCGACCTAGAAAACGGTGTTCACGGCTTCTAAAACACTGCGCGTTCGCCTGCATCGATATAGATTTTGAGTGCCGTAAGATTGACCGCGTCAAATACCGAGCAGCGAGACACATTGACGTAACAGACCCGGCTATTAGAAACCGGTCATGGCTATGGAGGGGGAGCGAGTGTCCGGCCTTGGCGAAAGGACAACGATCCTTCGCACGCTGGTCGAGACCTATACCCGGCCGCTGAGCCGGTACTTCACGCGGCGCGTCTCCGCGCCACACGACGTCCCCGATCTGGTCCAGGAGGTTTTCCTGCGACTCAGTCGGCTGGAAGACCCGAACGGCATTCGCCAGCACGACAGCTTCATTTTCGTCACCGCAGCCAATGTCCTGAAGGATCAGGCCCGGCGCAATCAGGCGCGAGGCGCGGGATTGTCGGATCCCATCGACGATCTTTCGCTTGAAGGTTCGGATTTCGCGCCCGACCGCGTCTTGGCGAGTAAGTACATCGCGGACGCGTTGCGTCGTGCGCTTGCCGAACTGCCCGAACGGACACGTGACGTGTTCGTGCTCAGAATGCTGGAGGGATTGAAGATGGCCGATGTCGCGCATGCCATGGCGATCTCGACGCGTGCCGCCGAGAAGCACCAGGCACGCGCGCTCGCGCATGTCGCGGAACGCTTGAAGGACTGGCATCGGTGAGCGATCCGGTCATGATCGAAGCCGCGGAATGGGCCGAACGGCTGGACCGCGACCCGGGCGCCGCCATGCGTGCGCGGTTCGAGGACTGGCATGCGCGACCGGATCACGCTGCAGCCTGGGCGGTGATCGCCCAAGCACGGGGTGCGAGTTCAGCGCTGGCGGACCATCCCGACCTGC
Source organism: Sphingomonas sp. FUKUSWIS1 (assembly GCF_000733135.1). NCBI lineage: Bacteria > Pseudomonadati > Pseudomonadota > Alphaproteobacteria > Sphingomonadales > Sphingomonadaceae > Sphingomonas > Sphingomonas sp. FUKUSWIS1. The sequence goes on along the minus strand of NZ_JPJC01000092.1, from coordinate 19,404 downwards.
TGGCATTGCGGCACGCGGCCGTGGCGCGCGCTGCGCTGCGCCGCGAGCCGCGCCGGGTCGCGCCGTGGATACTGGCCGCTGCCGCCTGTGCCACGGTGGTCGCGCCGCTGGCGCTGTGGCGCTTCGCGGATGATACGCCTGCCGTGCAGGTCACCGAAACACCCGTGTACCGGACGGCGACGGGTCAGCGCCTCATGGTCACGCTGTCCGACGGGTCGCGGCTGACTCTCGATACCGACACGCGGGTCCGGATGGCCTATACGAGCACCGAGCGTCGATTGGTGCTGGAACGCGGACAGGCCTTGTTCGAGGTCGCCAAGCATCAGGCCCGGCCGTTCGTCGTCACCGCGGGCGCGCAGGCGGTCACCGCGCACGGCACCGCGTTCGACGTGCGGCTCGAGACCAGCGCGGTGCGCGTCGCGCTGCTCGAAGGGCTTGTCAGCGTCGCCGGCAAGGGCGCACGCGGCAAGCCTGTCGCGATGGTGCCCGACGACGTCCTCACCGCATCGGCCAGCGGCGTGTCGGTTCGCCACATGCCCGGCAGCGCGCAGCGGCTGGCAAGCTGGAGCGAAGGCCGCCTCGTGTTCGAGGACGAGGCATTAAGTCAGGCCGTCGCCGAGATAAATCGCTACAGCGTCCAGCAGATCGCGATCGCCGACGCCGCGGCGGGCCGGGTCCGGATCAGCGGCGCGTTTCGGACGGGCGATGTCCAGCCGTTCCTCGACGCGCTCGAACTCGGCTTTCCCGTCAGCGTCGATCGGCACCCGAACGGCAGCATCACGATCGCCTCGAAAAAATAATCGACCCGAGGGCAAAACACGGTTCGGGTTTTCCGACGTCCCGCGTCTTTACTGTCAGATCGACCCCGGCAGAGGGATCGCACGAACAGGGAGGGTTGCATGACATCCACAGGCAGGGCCGTGCTGATACGCGGCGTGATGTTGACCGCATTGGCGCTGGGCGCAGGCGGGATCCCGATCGGCGTCACCGCGCAGGCCGCTATCGGCATCCGCATCGCGCGGCAGGACATGAGCACCGCGTTGCTCGCCTTCTCGCGCCAGAGCGGCCGGCAGATCCTGTTCTCCCCCACCCTCGTCCGCGGCAAGACCGCGCGCGCGGTGGCCGGCCGGATGGACGTCGGCGCTGCGCTGACGACGATCCTGAAAGGCTCCGGGCTCGGCCACCGGCTGACGCCGAGCGGGGCCTATCTGATCATCGACACGCATGCTCAGGCGGCCGAAGCCACGCCAGCGGCGGTTCAGGTCGCCCCGGCACAGGCGGCCGCTGATCCCGCCGCGACGCAGGTGCCCGAGGAAACCGCCCCCGATATCGTCGTCATCGGCACCGCGGGCGCAGGCACCCGGCGCCAGGACGCCGCGTTCGCGGTCACCACGATCGACAGCAGCATGGCGCAGCGGCTCGGCACTGCCAGCACCGCCGAAATCCTTCGTGCGGTGCCGGGGGTCAGCACCGAAAGTTCGGGCGGCAAGACCGGCGCCAACATCTTCGTGCGCGGCTATCCGTCGGGTGGCGATGCGGAATATGTCACCTTCCAGACGCAGGGCGTGCCCTTCTTCCCGCCGCCGACGCTGTCGTTCCTCGAAAACACGCAGCTGATCCGTATCGACGAGACGATCCAGCGCGTCGAAGCGGTGCGCGGCGGCACCGGCGCGCTGTTCTCGAACGGTCAGCCCGGCCTGACCGTCAACCTCGTCCAGCGCGAGGGCAAGCAGACGCCGGCCGGATTGCTGAAACTCAGCGGCACCGATTTCGGCGAGTTCCGCGTCGACAGCTACGTCTCGGGGCCGATCGACGACAGCACAACCTATATGCTCGGCGGCTATTACTCGACCTCGCGCGGGATCCGCGACGCGCAGTTCGAGGCGGAGCGCGGTGGTCAGATCACCGGCAATATCCGCCATGACTTCGACAAGGGCTCGATCCTGCTCTTCGGTCGCTATCTCGACGATCGCGGCCAGTGGCTGCTGCCCATCCCGGTCGTCCAGGACGGCGACAAGATCCGCGAATATCCCGGCTTTGATGCAGGCACCGGAACGCTCGTTGGGCGCGACACGCGGATCGGCGTGCGCAACGACGGCAGCCGGGTCGATCTGGCGGATGGCCGCAGCGCGAAGATCTACAATCTGGGCGGCAATTTCGATTACGAACTCGGCAGCGGGATCACGGTTCGCGATCGCGGCAGCTGGATGGAGGGCGATGCGAACACGATCGGTCTCGTCCCCGGCGGCGCCGCGCCGGTCACCGCCGCCGCCTATGCCGCCGGCCGGGGCGGGACGATCGGGTCGCTCACCTTCGCGACCGGCGGTGCGGCGGCCTCGCCCAACCAGGCGGTCGTCGAGGCCGGCCTCTGGAGCGTCGAGAAGCACATCCAGGCCTTCGTCAACGATTTCGCGCTCGAGTGGAAATCGGGCAGCAACACGCTGACCGGCGGCGTCTACTACACGCGGTACAAGTCGCGTGACCGATGGAATCTCGGCAACAGCATGCTGCTCACCGCCGAGCCAAACGCCCGCCGACTGAATCTGACATTCGCGGATGGCCGGATCGTCACGCGGGACGGCTTCTCGGGCGGATCGACGTTCAAGGTCAACGCGCGCTACACCGGCGAGGACGTCGCGGGCTATGCGGTCGACGAACTGCAGATTACCGACCAGCTGCGGATCGACGGCGGCGTCCGGTGGCAGCATCACTCGGTCGACGGCACGCTCGAAAACCTTGCAGCGACGGTCCCGGCGGCGGGTGCGGACGGCAATCCGCTGACGCTCTACGACAATGGCGATGCGCAGCTGAACGGCACCTTCCGCACGATCCGCTATCGCGGCGATGCCTGGTCGTGGACCGGCGGCGTCAATTACGACCTGACCCGGCAGGTCGGCGCGTTCGTCCGCTACAGCCGCGGCAACAGCTTCCCGTTCTTCGACAATCTGCGCGACGGCATCGACGTCGCACCGCAGGTCGACAGCTATGAGGGCGGCGTGAAGGTCTCGACCGGCATCGCCAACCTGTACGCGACGCTGTTCCACAACACGTTCGACGGCCTTGCGACGACGGTCATCACCAGCGGCGCCCCGATCGCGTCGGTCGGCGGCGCCAAGGCGACCGGCGTCGAGTTCGAGGGGCAGTTGCGGCCGTTCGGCGGCTTCACGCTCAG
>NZ_JPJC01000092.1:0-16047 GCF_000733135.1 Sphingomonas sp. FUKUSWIS1 | reverse complement strand
ATGATCTCGAGCTCGGCGGCGATGCGAAGGCGGGAGTCTATGCGACGATCGGCTATATCGGCGACCGCTTCTCCGACGTCCAGAACGCGCAGGTGCTGCCGAGCTTTTACAAGCTCGACGCAGGGATCACGCTCGATCTGAACCGGCAGGTGCAGTTCCAGGTGATCGGTGACAATCTGACCGACGAGATCGGGCTGACCGAAGGCAATCCGCGCACGCTCGGATCGCAGGGCAGCGGCACGATCCTCGCAAGACCGATCGTGGGTCGCTCGATCCGGTTCGCCGCCGCGTTCAAGTTCTGACACAGCCAAGGGTGATCGATCCCGCCCCGTCGGGGGATCGATCACCCTGGCGAAATGGTTGCGATCTTCATGAAAACCCTTTGCCGTTTTGCCGCCCTGGCCTCGGTCGCCGCGATGGCGCCTGCCCAGACCGCTCCGTCCCGACCGACTGCATCCGCCGCGAAGGCCCAGTCGCCCGCCGATATCTATGGCCCGCTGTTCCAGGCCGTGCAGCAGGGTCACGTCTTCGCGGACGGCAAGACGTTCGTCGATGCCGTCCCCAAGCGCGCGGCCGCGGCGATCATGGCGGACTATGCGCGGACCAGACCCGCCGGCCCGGCGCTGAAGGCGTTCGTGCTCGCCAATTTCGTGGTGCCCGGCGAGAACGACCGGGGCTCGGGCGATCTGAGGTCGCATGTCCGGGCCTTGTGGCCGCAACTCGTCCGTCAGCCGGTCGCCCCCGTCGCAGGCAGCTCCGCCCTGCCGCTGCCGGCGCCCTATGTCGTACCGGGCGGGCGCTTCCGCGAAATCTATTACTGGGACAGCTATTTCACGATGCTCGGGCTGAAGGTCGACGGCAAGCAGCCGCTCGTCGAATCGATGCTCGACGATTTCACCAGCCTGATCGAGCGTTACGGGCACATCCCGAACGGGACGCGGACCTATTATCTCAGCCGTTCGCAGCCGCCTTATTACGCGCTGATGCTCGATCTCTCGACCAACACCGACCCCGGTGTCGCGAAGCGTCGGCTGGCGGCGTTGCGCGCCGAGCACGCCTTCTGGATGAAGGGCGCGACCTGCCTCGACGGCAACCCGGCCTGTCTCCGCGTCGTGCGGATGCCCGACGGCAGCGTGCTCAACCGCTATTATGACGACCGCGATACGCCGCGCGACGAATCCTATGCCGAGGACGTCGAGACCGCGGCCAGGGCGGCACCCCGCGCCGCCGCCGATACGCAGCGCAACCTGCGTGCGGGCGCGGAGAGCGGATGGGATTTCAGCTCACGCTGGCTCCGCGATCCCCGGTTGCTCGCCACAATCCACACCACCGACATCGTGCCCGTCGATCTCAACAGCCTGATCTGGGCGATGGAACGCCGTATCGCCGCACGCTGCCAGACCGCGGGCGACACCCCCTGCGTGACCGAATTCACGACCCTGGCGACCAAGCGCAAGACGGCGATCGACCGCTATCTCTGGCAGGCGACGACCGCGCGCTACGCCGACTGGGACCTGTCGTCGCGCAAGCCAACGACCAGCATCAATGCCGCGATGCTGCACCCGCTGTTCGTCGGGCTTGCGTCGCCGGCGCAGGCGAAGGCCGTCGCCGCGACGGTGCGCAAATCATTGGTCGCCGAGGGCGGCCTGCGCACGACGACGCTCAACACCGGGCAGCAATGGGACGAACCCAATGGCTGGGCACCGCTCCAATGGGTCGCGATCGCAGGGCTCGAGCGAAACGGCGAACCGGCGCTGGCCAAGGACATCGCCAGACGCTGGCTCGGGACGGTCGGCGCGGCCTATGCCGACACCGGCAAGATGCTCGAAAAGTATAATATCGAACAGCGCATACCGGGCGGGGGCGGCGAATATCCGGTCCAGGACGGGTTCGGCTGGACCAACGGCGTGACCAGCGCGATCCTCGATCGCTTCCCGGACCTGGCCCAGCCGTCGACCAGTGTTCGCAAATAGGCGCTCGGCAATAGGATCATTCTTGTCATCGGCCGCCTTTAACGCGACCTGTCGGCTTTGCAGGAGATGACGTTGGATATCGAGCAGTTCACCGGCGACGCAGCGATCACGGGGTCGGACGCGCTCATCGTCGTCGACCCGCAGATCGACTTCTGCCCGGGCGGCCGGCTGGCGGTTGCGGGCGGGAACGAGATCATGGCCGGGATCGAACGGCTCGCTCCGCGGTTCCGGCATGTCGTCGTAACGCAGGACTGGCATCCTGCGGGACACCAGTCCTTCGCGAGCGGCCACCCCGGTCGGCAGCCGTTCGATACCGTGCCGATGCCATATGGCGAGCAGGTCCTATGGCCCGATCACTGCGTCCAGGGAACCGCTGGTTCCGAGTTCCATCCCGACGTGCAGGGCACCATCCGCCGCGCTCACGTCATCGTTCGTAAGGGGTATAATTCGGAAATTGATTCCTATTCGGCCTTTTTCGAGAACGACAAGACGACGAGAACGGGGCTGGCCGGGTATCTGCGGGACAAGCAGGTCCGGCGGTGCGTGTTCGTTGGGCTGGCCTATGATTTCTGCGTCGCCTGGTCGGCACTCGATGCGCGGCGCGAGGGCTTCGAAGCGTCTATCCTGACGGACTACACGCGAGCGATCGCGATGCCGGCAGGTGATGGAACGACAGTCGACGTGGCTGAAGCGCAGTTCCGCGCAGCCGGCGTCCGGTTGATATAGACTTCAAAATGGCGCGGAAGGATGGTCACGTGTCGACGCCGCGCACGCTCCCTACCCTTTCCGTGCCTGATATTACCGGCGTCCACCCTTTGGTCGGCCGAGCGCGACGACGATACCAGCGCCGACAACACCCAGCATCACAACCGCGGGGTGAAGCTTTTGCACCTGCAGCACGCTGCTCGATGTGCGCGCGTGGACATGCTGGGTCCCGCGCAGCGCATCAGCCCGCGGATCATAGAGATTGTCGCGGCGTGCCGGATCACCGGGATCCCCGGGCTTCTGCTGCGCGAACGTGCCGACCAGTTCCATGATCCGGTCGCTCACCCGCGGTGCGGAGCGCGAGAGAAGCGAGGCCAGCCGCCCGCCACCGCCAGCATACAGCGTCCGCCGCGGCGTCTCGCAAGCGAACAGCACCGCGTCGGCGACGACGGAGGGGGTGTAGAGCGGCGGTGGCAGGCGCGGTGGCTGATCCATGAAATTGCGCGCATGTTCGGGAAATGGCGTGTCGATCGCGCCGGGCTTGATCAGCGTGACCGAGATGCCGGCCCCCTCCTGCTCGAGCTCCATCCGCAACGTGTCCGTCAGCGCCTGCACCGCATGCTTGGTCGCGCCATAGGGCCCCTGCTCGACGATCGCGCGGTCGCTGAGGATCGAGCCGATGTTGACGATCGCGCCGCCTCGCTCGCGCAGATGGCGGGCCGCGACCAGCGATCCGTGCAGCACGCCAAAATAATTGACGTCGAACACCTGCCGGTGATCGGCGACCGGCACCTGATCGAGCGTGCCGTACGTGCCTGTCGCGGCATTGTTCACCCAGCTGTCGAAGCCGCCGAACGCCGTGAGCGCAACGGCGGCGACACGCTTGACCGCGGCCATGTCGCTGACGTCGGCGACGCAGACCGCAATGCGTCCGCCATCGGCCGACAGACGGGCGCGGAGGGCCTCGAGCGCGGCGTCGTTCCGCGCGGTCGCGACCACGGCCGCACCGCGTTGCACGGCGGCCTCGACGATTGCGAGGCCGTTGCCGCTGGTCGCGCCGGTAACGACGATGACCTGATCGCGAAGGAGTTTCAGTGTGACGGCCATGGCGATCAGCGTCCCAGCGGCGACTGGGCGTAATCGGCAAGCAAGGCCGCGACATCGTCATAGATCGCGACCGCACCCGCGCCGTTCAGTTGCTCGTCGCTGAACTTGCCCGATCGGACCGCAACCGCGGCGATCCCGCATTTGGCCGCTGCCTCGATGTCATAGGGCGTGTCACCGACGACGATCACCTCTGAAGGATCGATCCCCGGCAGCGCCTTCAGCGCGGTCGCGAAAATGTCCGGGGCGGGTTTGGTGCGCTCGACGTCGTCGCTGCTCGTCGTCGCGTGGATCAGATCGCGCGCCTCGAGCAGCGCGATGTAATGGTCGAGCTCCGATCCCGACGCGGACGAGGCGAGCACGACCTGCTGCCCCAGGCCATGCGCGTGCGCCAGCAGATCATGCGCGCGAGCGAACGGCTTGGCAGTGGCGAGATATTTTGCCTTGAAGATCTCGCCGTGCGTACCGCCGAGTTTCTCCTGCTCCTCCGCGTCGGCATCGGGCAACAGGGTGGGCACGAGCATGTCGGTCCCCTTGCCAATCTGATCGTGGATCACTTGCCGGTCGAAGGACGCCCCGACACCTGCGAAGGCCTCCTCCCAGGCGAGGACATGCATGTCATTGGTATCGACCAGCGTGCCGTCGATATCGAAAAGGATGGCCTTGATTTGCATAGTTCAATCCCGGGTCTGACGTCGTGTATTCGCCAACCAGCATGCCAGCGCCGTGACAGGCGTGGCGCTAAGCATCGGCAAGAGATGATGATATCCAAACGGTTGACTGTCCGAATTGGCCCCGTGGACGGCGAATTTGACGGTGCGCACTGCATTTAACCGAGCATCCAACCCTGTCTCCATCCTACCGCGACATCCTTTCGCACGCGGTTCTCGCTAGGAAGGACCCCCGAATGATCGTGGTTTGCGGTAAATTTCCAATGATAACCTATCTTTAGCCACCCTGATCAGGATCAATACAAAATATACCCGCCGATTTCCGGAAATCGTCAGGAACGATGAGGACGTTCGGATCGCTATGTCTCCATCAACATCCAAAGCTTGACGGCACGGCGCCCAACTGAAGCACGCTGACCAATGCCTTTGCTGGCATCGCTAAGGCTATCGTCCGGCGGGCTTGGTCTACTGCTTATTATTTTTGACGGCGTAATGTACTTTTCGAAAGTACGGCACGCCAATTACATGACGGAGACTTTCTGATGCGCGCACTGGTTTGGCATGGAAAAGGCGATGTCCGGGTCGATACTGTCGCGGACCCAGAGATCAAGCATCCGCGCGACGCGATCATCAAGGTATCATCTTGCGCGATCTGCGGTTCCGATCTTCATCTGCTCGACGGCTATCAGCCGACCATGCAGGCCGGGGACATTCTTGGTCATGAGAATATGGGCGTCGTCGTCGCACTGGGCTCCGAAGTCACCAACCTGAAGATCGGCGACCGCGTCGTCGTGCCGTTCACGATCAGCTGCGGCGATTGCTTTTTCTGCCGCAAGGGTCTGTTCTCGGCGTGCGAGCGGACCAACCCGAATGCCGAAATGGCGATCAAGGCGATGGGGCATTCGCCTGCCGGTTTGTTCGGCTTCAGCCATATGCTTGGCGGATATTGCGGTGGCCAGGCAGAGTATCTGCGCGTGCCGATGGCCGATATCGGCCCGATCAAGGTGCCGGACAACGTCACCGACGATCAGGCGCTGTTCCTCTCCGACATCTTCCCGACCGGCTATATGGCCGCCGAGAATGCGAACATCGAAGAGGGCGATACCGTGGCGATCTGGGGCTGCGGTCCGGTCGGCCAGTTCGCGATCCGATCGGCGCTGATGCTCGGCGCAGGCCGCGTGATCGCGATCGACGAAGTGCCCGAGCGTCTCGCGATGGCCGAGGCCGGCGGTGCGGAGACGATCAACTTCGCCGAGGTCGACAGCGTCTATGACGAACTCCAGTTCCGCACCAAGGGCCGCGGCCCGGACAGCTGCATCGACGCCGTCGGTGCAGAGGCTTCGGGTCATGGCGCGATGGATGCAGTGATCGACAAGGTGAAGGCGGCGACGTTCCTCGCTACCGACCGCGTGCATGTCCTGCGCGAGGCGATCATGAGCTGCCGGATGGGCGGCACGGTCTCGATCCCCGGCGTCTATGTCGGGATGGGCGACAAGATCCCGATCGGCGCGATGATGAACAAGGGGCTGACGATCAAGACCGGCCAGACGCATGTCCAGGCTTACACCAAGCCGCTGCTGGCGCGCATCGAAGCCGGCGATATCGACCCGAGCTTCGTCGTGACGCACCCGGCAAGCCTCGAGGATGCGCCGGAAATGTACCAGAAGTTCCGCGACAAGCAGGACGGCGTCATCAAGGTCGTGCTGCGGCCGTAACCCTGCCCCACCCCGGTCCGCTCGGCATGCCGATCGGGGTGGCCGCTTCCTATCCACGACCGTCACGAGGAGTTTCCATGAGCGACAAGGTTCATACCCCCGTCCCGGGCAATCCCGCGAGCAAGGGCGCGCCGGATGGCGTCTCGGAGTCGCCTCGCAGCGATACCGACGGCCGCGTTCACGGTCGCAGCGACGGCGGTGAGAGCGCGGGCGGCGCCTATCCCAACCCGCACGAAGGCAAGATCGACGCCGATACCAGCCCCGCGTCGCAGGGCGGCCAGACGGACATCGCCTATCATGGCGGCGGTCAGGCGGGTGAAGACGGGGGCAGCGCCGGCAACGCCGTCGCCGGCTCGCACGGCGGCGGCGGTACGACGATCGCGGCCGACCCCGATGCCGATCGGACCCCGCACTCGATCGCAGCCGAGCATGGCACGATCAAGGTCGTTGAGACGTCCGGTATCGCCGAGGCCGAGGCAACCGGCAAGGTCGGTACCGATGCGCGCTATGAGCACGAACAGGCAAAGCCCGGCGCCGGCTGACGCCAGGACGACACGCTACACCCTTATTCAACGTCAACCACGCCACCGGACGTTTCATCCGGTGGTCCAGCAAGGACCATCCCATGTCTGCACCCGAAGATCTGAAAGACATCTACACCGACGAGCTGAAGGACCTGTGGTCGGCGAACGACCAGATGAAGAAGGTCCTGAAGAAGATCACGTCGAAGGCCAGCGATGCCGCGCTGAAGGACATGCTGACCAAGTCGCAGGCGGATATCGAGAAGCATACCGACCTCCTCAAGGAGTTGATCGCGTCGAACGACGAGAAGGTCTCGAAGGAGCATTGCAAGGGTATGGAAGGGCTTGTGGCCGAAGCCACCAAGCATGTCGTCGAAGAGGGTCCGGCCAAGGGTCCGTTGCTCGATGTCATGATCATCGCCCAATATCAGCGGATGACGCATTACGGGATCGCCGGTTTTGGTACAGCCGCAGCCTATGCCAAGGCGCTGGGTCTCAAGGATGATCACAAGGCGCTGAACGCGGCCACCAAGGACATTTACGGTGGCGACGAATATATGACGAAGCTCGCCGAGACGAGCGTCAACATCGACGCCGAAGACGCCTGAAATGATCGCCCGCCGGCTCACCCCGGCGGGCGATGTCCTGCCCCGTAGACGACGGACGCGACAGTCATGACCACCTACCCCTTGAGCGAGCCGGCCCGGATCTTCGCTGACGCATCGTCCGCCGGCGCGACATCGACGGAAGTCGGACGCGGAACGCTCGAGGCATGCGTCGATATCGTCGCTGGTCTGTCGGAGGCGCGGCAGCGTTCCGTCGCCATCCACATGGACGATCTCGACCTCCGGTTCGATTCGCGGGAGATCGGCGAACTTCTCCACTACCTCCGTACGGAGAAACCGGGTCTTTCAAACGCGGAAATTACCGAGATCAAGGTCGCCGACCAGTAGCGACTAAGGCGCTCGCGGCGTTTCGCGATTGCCCTTACGCCCCGCGACTCCCGCATCACACGGGGTACGCTGTAGCCCGGCGGGGGCAGCCGGGGTAACATTGACCGTCGCTGTCTTTTGCGACCATCATCACCGCATGATCATCTCGCAGGCCGATGCGCGCCGCATTGCCCTTGCAGCCCAGGGGTTCGACCGTCCACCGCCTCCTCGGGTCACGGCAGCGCATGTCCGCAAGGTCGCCGATCGGACGGGCCTTATCCAGATCGACAGCGTCAACGTGCTGGCCCGCGCGCATTACCTGCCACTGTTTTCCCGGCTTGGCGGCTACGACCTGGCGCTGCTCGAGCGCGCCGCCTGGGGTCCAAAGCCGCATCGCCGGTTCTTCGAATATTGGGCGCATGAGGCGTCGCTGCTGCCGCTCGAGCTTCATCCGCTGCTGCAATGGCGGATGGCCCGCGCTGAACGAGGCGAGATCGGCTACGCCGCGCTTCGCCGCTTTGCGACAAAGCATTGTAGCGAAGCCGACGCCGTATTGGCCCGCATCGCAGCCGAGGGCCCCCTGACCGCCGCCGATTTCGAAAACGGGACGAGCCGCAGCGGCTGGTGGGAATGGAGCGACGTCAAGCACGCGCTCGAATGGCTGTTCTGGTCGGGCCGGATTACCACGGCGACACGGCGGGGCAGTTTCGCGCGGGTCTATGACCTGCCCGAGCGTGTCCTGCCCCCTGCCGTGCTCGCCCTGCCCACGCCGAGCGTTGCCGAGGCGCAGCGGGCGCTGATCGAACGGAGCGCCCGCGCGCTCGGCATAGCGACCGCTGCCGAGCTGCGTGATTATTTCCGGCTGAAACCCGTCGAGGCGGATCATGCCATTGCCGATCTGGTCGAGGATCAGGTGTTGATGCCGGTCCGCGTGGATGGCTGGAGCCAGAAGGTCTGGCTCCACCGTGACGCCGCTATGCCCCACCGGGTGCGCGGGGCGGCCTTGCTGGCGCCCTTCGATCCGCTGATCTGGGAACGCGGCCGCACCGAACGGCTGTTCGGCTTCCGGTATCGTATCGAGATCTATGTGCCGCAGGCGCAACGCACTCACGGCTATTATGTGCTGCCCTTCCTGATGGACGAGGCGTTGGTCGCGCGGGTCGATCTCAAGGCGGACCGGCAAGCGGGCGTGCTGCTGGCAAAACGCATAACGCTCGAACCGGGGGCGCCCGACGACACGCTGCCCCGCCTGCACGTCGAGTTGGAGCGGATGGCGCAATGGCTCGGCCTGTCGGACGTTCGTGTCGGCGAGATCATCCGCCCCGCGTGATGCAGGATGCCGCGATCGCAGGATTGCCGCCAAAGGTCAGTGCCGGGTTCGATCAGAATGTCACGACCACACTGACGGTATCCTGGTAGCTTCCCGCCGCCGGCGAGACCTGCGCCTGATTGATCCTGGCAACATAGGGGTAGGTCCTGACCGGGGTCAGGCTGCCCGTTCCGGGACTTGCGCCGGTAAGCGGGTTGGCTTCGTTCCAGACGGTGACGCCATCCGCATGATAGATCTGATACTGCAACGTCGCGCCCGCGCCGCTGGTCATCTGCCGCCACGCCGCACCTGTGCCGGCACCGCCGGGTGTGAAGCCGATCCGGTAGACGGCGTCGCGGGTACAATCGATCTGGACGGCCGAGGTCACCGCACCGAACTGCGTGACGAGCGCCGCACTGCCGAAGGACAGGTCGGGCGCGGCGATCTTGCAGTCGTTGCCGACCACCAGCGTCACCTGAAGCGTTACGACGACCTTCCCGCTATCATAGCCCGAACAGACAAGGCTCAGCACATTCACCCCGTTGCAGACGCTATAGTCCCATTGCACCGTCAGTGTGTCGCTATAGGTCCCGGCAGCCACATTGGGAGCCGCCGTCAATCGCGCGAACAACGGCGTGGTGAAACTGCTGCCACCGCCCTGCACCGCCAGCAGGCTGCCGCTCATATAGTTGACGGTCGATCCCTGCGTGAACGGCGTGGTGCCGCTGGCATCGGCCGACACCTGATAGGCGATCGCTTCGGCGCCTTTGACCAGGCGAAACTGGTTGAGGCTGGTGATGGTCGCGCGCGCCGAATTGCCGCCGATCAGGGTCAGCGCCGAACCCGTGCAGGAAAGACCGGCGGATCCGGCAACCTGCGGCACCGTGCCCCCTCGCACGTCGTACGACGACACCGGCGAGAAGGTGAGTGCCCCGGACGATGTCGTGCAGGCGGCGAATGCAGGGCCCGTGACGATGCTCAGGACCACCAGTGCAAAGAATAGCCGCAGCGACGCCATCACCGGCACGAGACCGGCCCTATCTGTGACAGCGCCGCGACGTCTGCGGAGACGCCGAACGTCGCCTGGCACACCGTCCCGTCCGACGTCAGCGCGGAGAGCGACACCTGTTCGCCGACATCCTCCAGATACGCGATGCCGTCCCAGCCGATGGCGACGTCGGGATGCCCCTCACGCCGGACGCGACCGCCCGGCTTGAGCGCCGCCCCGTTCCTGTCGACGAGCACCGCAAGGATGTTGCGCGTCATGCGGACGTTCAGACGCACGACGGCGCCACTGCCCTGTCGCACGGCAACCCGCTGCTCCACCGCGGATGCGACATGGTTCTCCGACAGCGACAGCGTATCGATCGCGAAGCGGACGGGAAGATAGGGCACGACATTGGGCACGAAGAGATGGCCCTTGCGGTTCGTCACGCCGACCGGCTGGTTTTCATAGCTGACGCCAACGCCCGCCACGCCAGTCTCGACGACCGCGAAGGCATCGCTCGCCTGATTGGCGACGAACAGGCCGCCGTCCATCGCCACGATCGAACCCGATGCGCCGATCCAGGCCGAGCTGCGCGCCTGGGCCGTCGCGCCCCCGGCCTGCACTTCGATGAAGGGCGCGCGCCATGTCCCGGTCACCTGCCCCGATGCGGGCCCCCGGCTTGCCGCTGCTATCCCGGCGTCGATGCCAAGGCCGCCATCGGTCGGCGTCGCCCGGGTATAACCGACCTGATAGAGATTGCGCCCGGCCGAACGGCTGATCCCGCCGCTGGCCGCATTGCGTCCGAAGGGGATGAACAGCCGGAGCTGGGCGCTAGTCGCGCCCCGTTCGAAATCGCGATCCGCGGTCACGAACAGGTTCGCGCGCGATCCGACCGGACGGCCATAGGACAAGGACAGCAGGCGCGAACGTAGCGTGAGCCCGTCGACCGATCCCAAGGTTCGCCCCGAAATATACGCAGCCCCCAACGTGCCCAGCCGCGCCAGATTGACGTTCGCGATCGCGCGATAGGTTCGCCGCCGTGTCGCGGGATTTGCGAGGTCGAAGCTGGCGAGCTCGCGAAAGCCCCTGCTGCGATCGTCATATTGCGCGGCAACGCTGAAGTGACGCGCGGTATAGCTGTAGCCGAGCGACCAGCGATGACCCGCGGCCTGACCCAAGCGCGACGCACTGACCGACAGCGCGACGGTGCCAAATCGCCACGGCGCCACCACGAGCCCGCCCCCGATCTGCCGAAGCCGGGCGGTCGCCTCGGCATGTGCCTCCAGTGTCAGGAACGACGTCATGCCGCGTCGGATCGAGCCATTGGCGGCGAGCGTGCCGTAATCGAAGTTGCGGATGCCATAGCCTTGGCGGATGGCGCCGGCTTCGGCTGCAAAATCGGTGAGCCCGGCGCGCAGCAGCGTCGACGAGACGTAGAAGGGAATAGTGGTCGCGATCTGTCGACCCACGGCGTCCGTCGTGACGATCACGGCCTCGCCAGCGCCGTTGATCACCGGGACATCCTGCAGCACGAACCGACCGGGCGCGACGTCTGCACCCTGCTGCCGATAGCCGTCGACGAACAGGTCCACCGCCGACGGCACCGCCGCCTTGCCCGCAAAGCTCGGCAACGGCATCGTCAACAGGTCCGGCCGCGTATTGAAATCGCGCGTGAGCTGCAGGCCACCCAGCCGGACGGACGTGCTCCAGGGCAAGGACCGCGTGATCAGGTCACCCGCCGTGACGGTCAGCACGCGATCCTCGTTGATGATTTTCGCATGCGTATCGTAGCGCAGATAACCGCCGATGCCGGACCCGACCCGCAGCACGCCGGAATTGGACAGCGTCGCGATCGGCCCGAAGACCCGCTGTTCGGACCATAAGGAGGCAAGGGAGCCTCCGTCGGCGCGCTGCGCGTAAAACTGGTAGTTGACCATCGCGCCCCAGCTGGCGAGCGTGGCGGCGCGAGGCCTTCCACCCGCGGCGATCCGGGTGGTCGGCAGATAGTCGGGCGCGGTTTCGAGATGGAGCGTCTGGAGCGCGGCGTCATAGCGGGCGCGGGTGTGCGGCAGCGACGCGACGTCGCGCTCCGTCCCGCCGCCCTCCGCACCGCCGCCCTCCCCCTCGAGCGTCACGCCATTTCGGCTGAGCGCCTCCGCCGGCACGAGCATGCGTGTGCCGACGATCCGCAGCGGCACCAGATCGCCGGTGGCACGGCCATTCACGACCAGCTCGACGAACAGCTGCTGCACCGGGTCACCCGCGCGTGCCATTTGTGGCAGGCAGACCAGAATGGTCGTCAGCAGGAGCGAACCGCGGATCATGGCGTATCGGACGGATCAACGCGCGGCAATGCGCTGATCGGCGCCATTGACGTTTGCCATCAGCGGACTGATGTCCGGGACACCTTCCGGCACCGGCCAGCGCATGGTCTGCCCCGCAAGAACATAACCCGCGAGCCCCGAAGCAAGACTGGTCTTCTTGTCGTCCGCCGTCCGGATGTCGACCAGGCGCGCGTGCAGCATGCCGGTATTGCGGATCGCCAGCATCCGACCGCTGCCGCTCCGTTCCAACGTCGCGGTCAGCTCCGGCTTGGCTGCGTTGACGGACCCCGCATAGGTGAAGAGCGGAACCGAATAGCGCATCTGTACCGCAAGCTCGGCCGCCGGCAGCCGGCTCGCATTCGGCGCGTTCGCGGTGGGGATTTCGTCGATCAACAGGCGGTAGCTGCGCTCCACCGGGCCGGTCTGGTCGTTCGCCGCAATAGCAGGCCGCTCGCGCCGCAGCACACGGATCATCTGCCGTTCCCCCGCCGGGATGACTGCGATCGGCGGGCTGGCAACGACCTCGTCCTGATCATCGTACAGATCGCCCTGCGGCCCCTGCGACCAGCGCAAAGTCCGGACCTGCATCGTGATCGGTTCGTTACCCTTGTTCTCGATCCACAGCGCGGTCGCGCGCTCCGTGGCGGCGATTTTCGGATCGACTGGCCAGATGATGACCGCCGCGGCGCGACTTGTGCCGGGCAGCAGGAGGAGCGGTGAGACGATGGCGGTCAACATACGCAGGATCTTCATGACTTGTCCTCGCTGCATCACCAGGTGACGGTGATGCGAACCACATCGGAATATCGCCCCGCCGCCACGCCGCGCTGGACGACGGCACGGGCCTGTACGGGAACGGACAGTCGCGACGTGCCGATCGGAAATGCCAGCGCGATCGCCTGCGACGTCCAGGGCGTCTGACTGCCATTCGCGAACAGCTGATAGGGCATGCGATCGGCAGGCCGGGTCGCGTGGACGAGCTGGCGCACACCGTTGGCGGGCTGAGTGCCGTTGTCCGCGGTGAGGGTGACGCTCATTCCCGGGGTGCAGTCGATCTGCAATCCGGCGGCAACCGCGGTGACCAGGCTGCCTTGCGCGGCTCCCCCATCGACCCCGTTCACCGACCCGAGGTCGATCGATCCCCAACTGCCCCCGGTGTCGGCGCTGATCGCGCAACCATTGGCGATGACCGCGCCGACCCTGAAGGTGCGGCTGGTCTCCGCCATGCTCCCCGACGCACAGCCCGCAGCCGTCGACACGGCAATGAGAGCCCGGACGGCGCGCACCGCCGCTACCAGCTGAGCGTCACCTGTACCGTATCGGTATAGGTGCCCGCCGGCAGCGCCAGGCCATTGCTCGACGCACGGGCATAGATCGGCAGCGTCAACGCCGAGGTGGCTGCGGTGCCGAGGCTGATCTGCCTGCCGATGGTGATTTCGTCCTGCCGCGACGCGTCCATATACAGCCGATACGCGACGGTCTGCCCCAGATAGGCCAGCTGACGGACATTGCCCGCGTCGTTCGCGCCCGCCCCGACCGTGACCTTCGGCGCGAGGCCCGGCGTGCACAACACCGTGACCGCATTCGTGCCACCCTGCGCGACCATCGTCGCATCGGCGTTGCCGAAGACGCCCGACTGATCGGCAAAGGCGATCGTCCCGATCCGCCCCATGGTCGCGGCGCTGTTGCCGCCATTCACCGCACAGGCCGCGAGGATGTTCAGGGACACGCCGATCGTGCCGCTGGCGGTTTGTGCGTGTGTCGATGTCGCCCCGCCGGACGCCGCGATCATGCCGACCGCAATGCCCAGAACCCTGCTCGTCATCTTACGATTGATCATGATAAAACAGCCCTCCATTTGGGCTGTTCTCAATGGTCGCCAGTTAACAGGATGTTGAACAACCGATCTGGCCGACGATAGCTTTCGATCCAACGATTATGACATGGTTCCAATAAGATGACGGCTTTCGTGGCCGGTCATTGAACACGCCCCGGTCTGACGGCCCAGAGGCCTCCTAATTCGGATTGCCGACCGGGATGACCGGATTGCCCTTGTAGCTGCCAAGCTTGACGTGGAGCACCTGCGCTCGATCGGTGAAGTTGATCCCGTAGTCGGTCTGATCGCCGTTCAGCACACGGTCGAACACCCAGTGCCCCTGCGCGTCGTAATGCCCCTCCTCGACCCGATCGTAGAGCATCGAACGCCCGCTGTTCGCATCCGCCAGCGCGAACGAGACGCGCGTATCGAATCCGGTCACGAGATATTCGTCGGGGCCGATCTCGGCGACAGCAAGACCGCCGGTCGGTTGGGGGTTGCCGGTCGGCTTGTCGGTGCCGAACTGATACTGGCCGAACGTCGCGGTGGCGCGGTACTTGCCGAGGTCCATGATCTGCTTGTGCTCGGCCTTCGGATCGGTCGGCTCGGCCACGCCCCAGGTCTTGCCGGCAAAGGCCAGCTTTGCCCATTCCCGCATCATCGGCTCGAACACGCGGTAGTTGCGCGCGAACAGCTCCATCGTCGGCGCGTCCAGCGTCTTCGCACCGAGCGGGAAGTTGTAATAGCCGCTATCGTCCATTCCGAACGGCGCGAAGCCGAGCCCGCCCTTGCCGACCACCGGATAGAAATATCGTGCAAACTCGGGCGCATTGCCCGTCTCCGGGATCAGCAGGGCGTTGTCGGCACGGCCGTAGAGCTTCAGATATTCGAGAAACGCGGCATGATCGCGCGCATAGATATCGGGCGCGACCAGATCGAGCGACGGCGCCGCGGCCTTGTACACGTCGATCACGTGATGGATCGGCCCACCGCTCGAATAGGTCGTTGCCGCCTGCCGTCCAAAGGCCGAGGCGAGCGCGGCATTGACGTACATCGGCACCGGCTTCACCGCCTTGCCCGCCGCCGCGATCTCCTCGATGTAGCGGGCGATCGACCAGGCGTGGAAATACTCGTCGGCATCGGCGCCGAACACCTGTTTCCAGCTGCCCGCGGGCTTGCGGAATTTTTTGAGCAACGCCGCCGGGACCGGACCGTCGAACAGCTTCTGCGCGACCGGCGAGAAATCGCGGACGCTGCCATAGGTACCGGCCTCATTCTCGGGCTGGACCATGATGACGGTGTTCTGCGGATCGGCGGCCTTCAGATGCTGCATCAGCTTGACGAAGGCGCGCTTGTCCGCCTCCAGCGTCGACCGATGCAGCGGCGACAGCGCATAATGCGTCTCCCCCTTGGCGTTCGTCATCCGCGGGAACCGCGCGTTGTCGAGCTTGACCCAGGCGGGCGCATAATTGGGCGAGGTATTCTTCCACGTCGCGAACCACAAAAGGACGAGGCGCACCTTGTTCTGCCGCGCCTCGGCGAGCAGCTGGTCGAGGAAGGAAAAGTCGAATTGCCCTTCGGTTCGCTCGATCTGCTCCCATGCGATCGGCACCTCGACCGTGTTGGCGTGCATCGCGTGGATCGTCGGCCAGACCTTGGGCAGCATCGCCGGATAATTGCTCGAATTATTGACCTGCGCGCCGAGCATCAGCCACGGCGCGCCATCGACCATCAGCGCGTGATGCCCGTCGCGGGTCACCAGCCGGGGTACCTCGGTCGCGGTCTGCGCGTGCGCGGTGCCGGCGAATAGCGTGGCGGCGAGGGTCAGACCGGCGAGTTTGCGGGAGGGGCGGAAGATCATGATGCAGTACCTCGAACGGGAAACGGGAAAGTCGGCACGGATCAGTCCTCGACGAAGACGAGGCCGCCCAGGCCCGATGCGACCGTGCCGTCGCTTTCGAGCAGGAGGGTGACGATCCGCTCGCCGGG
>NZ_JPJC01000091.1:26512-61372 GCF_000733135.1 Sphingomonas sp. FUKUSWIS1 | reverse complement strand
CGCCAGCACGAGCGGTGCCGCGCGCTGCGCGGCGTCGGCGCCCGTCGCGACGCCGCCGACGGCCAGCATGGCGAGCAATACCGGATACTTCATCATGTCCCCTCGAGCCCGCCAATCACCACGGCGCTATAGTATGCCGCCCGCTGAACGCCACAACGGACATGGGGTTCATTCCGCCCCGGAGGGCGCCGTCACGCGCCCCGTCCGGGCCAGCTTGCCCCAGCCGACCATCGGCCCCCGCAAAGCCTGGGCGAGCGCCTTGAGCACGACATAGTACATGACCTGGCGATAGCCGATCCGCTGCGGAATCAGCAGCCAGAGCAGCCTCCACCGCTCGCGCCGCTCGAGTGCGAACGCGATCGTCGCCGCGAGCAGGTCGATCGCGGTGAAGACCAGCCAATAGGTCAGCATGGTCTGCAGATCATGGCTGCTCTGTGCCCAGCCATGCGCCGACACCGCGACGTAGGTCGTCGCGACACTGACGAGCAGCGCGAGGTCGATGATCGGCGAGATCGCCGCCAGCAGGATCTGGAACACGATCGCCTGGGGCAGCCCGACCCAGCCAAGCCCGCGCGGCTGGCTGCGGCCGATCGCCGACCGGTGCTTCCACAGGCACTGGAGCGTCCCGAACGCCCAGCGGAACCGCTGCTTGGCAAGCGCGCGCAGCGTCTCGGGGGCTTCGGTCCACGCGATCGCGAACTGGTCATACTGGACCGTCCACCCTGCGCGCTGGATCGCGATCGTCAGATCCTGATCCTCGGCCAGCGTATCATCGGGATAGCCGCCGACCGCGCGAATTGCCGCCAGTCGCCACGCGCCGACCGCGCCCGGCACGACCGTCATCGCGTTCAGCCGCGCGAGCGCGCGCCGTTCGAGGTTCTGGGCGGTGATATATTCGAGCGCTTGCCAGCGGGTGATCAGATTGACCCGGTTGCCGACCTTCGCATTGCCCGCAACCGCCCCCAGCGCCGGGTCGTCGAACCACCGCGCCAGCCGCGCGATCGTCAGCGGCTCGAACTGCGTATCGGCGTCGAGCGCGATCACGATATCGCCCCGCGCCGCGGCCAGCCCGCGGTTCAGCGCACGCGCCTTGCCGCCGTTCGCCAGAGTCATGAGCCGCACCCGCGCGTCGCCGGCAAAGGCGGTGGCGACGGCCTGGCTCGTGCCATCGCTCGACCCGTCATCGATCACAATCACCTCGACCACGACGTCGGTCGAGGCCAGCACGCCCTCGACCGCGCGGACGATCACGCGTTCCTCATTGAACGCCGGGATCATCACCGTGACGAATCGAGCCGGATCGATCGCCGGGAACACCGTCCGCAATTCGCGGCGTGCCTGGATCAGTGCCAGCGCCGACAGCGCGAGCGCGCGAAGGATGCCGATCGTGATCGCGATCCCGAAGATCCAGCGCAGGCCGATTACCAGTCCACCCAGCGTGCTGAACAGCGCAAGATCCGCGACCGCCGCGACCCGGTCGCTCGACGATATCACCGGCATCGCCGCATCGCGCGTCAGCCCGGCCAGCGCCGAGACCGGCACGAAGTGATAGCCCATCGCCTGCAGCCGGTCGATGATCACCGGCAGCGCCGCGACGGTCTGCGCGCGGTTGCCGCCCGCATCGTGCAGGAGGATGATATTGGCGCTGCGTTCGGGCGATCCTTCCACGACCTGTGCGATCGTGCGGTCGATGATTGCAGCGGTGCCCGGACGCTTCCAGTCGTCGGGATCGACGTGCAGGCCTACCGATACATAGCCACGCTGCTGCGCCTCGAGTGCCGGCTTGATCTCGTCCGCGGTGCTCGGCTCGGCATCGCCGAAATAGGGTGCGCGGAACAGGCGGAGCGATCGCCCGGTGAACGCCTGGAACAGCCGCTGCGTCGTGTTGAGCTCGAACCCGACCTGGCGCCCCGATACCGTCGCCAGATTGGGGTGTGTATAGGTGTGGCTGCCGACCTCATGCCCTTCGGCCACCATGCGTTCGAGCAGGCTCCGCTGCGTCAGCGCATTCTCGCCCACCACGAAGAATGTCGCCGGCACGTGCTTTCGCTTAAGGATATCCAGGATCTGCGGCGTCCATTCGGAGTCCGGCCCATCGTCGAAGGTGAGCGCAAGCGCTCGCGGGCTGTAGCCCGTACGCTGGACGACGTAGGGCGAGGGCATGCGCGTGAAGCGGACGTCCGCGATCGTCCCGTCGGCAGCCGCGACAGTATCACGCAGCCCGGACACCGGCGTCGACCCGATCTTCAGGATCTCGCCATTGCCCTCGATATCGACATTCGTCCCGGCCGGTGTCGTGTTGATCGCACGCGGATCGGGCAATCGGCGGTGGTCGCGCCCGAAGATCGACCAGAGCGCCGGATCCTCCGACCCCAGTCGCCACAGCGCAAAGCTTTGCACCCCCGCCTTTTGCAGAAAGGCCAGCTCGTTATACGCGCTGGCCGCATCGAGCAGCCAGACCTGATGCCGGGTCCCGCCGTCCGCATAGGCGAAGCTGCTGGTGCCGCTGCCCTTGTCGAACGTCGGGACGGTGCCCGAATCGGATGCCGCCTGCCACGCCTCCTCGACGCCCAGCGCATCGCCGCCACGGTCATGCCAGTCATAGGCGTAGGATCCGAACGCGACGACCAGCTTTGAGGGGGGGACGCCGCGCGCGGCATTCGCGACCGACCGCGCGAACCAGCGCTGCGATGCGATTGGCCCGGCCGGGCCGCTCGTCTCGTGCTCGTCATAGGCCATCAGGAAGATCTTGTCGGTCACGCGCGCATAGGCACGCATGTTCCAGTCGGCGTTCCCGACCGGCGCGGCGATCGCGACGACCCAGCCGCGTGGTGCGAACCGCGCCTTCGCCTCGGCAAGGAACAGGCGGTAGTTCGCCTGCGCCCCCGCGGGCAGGCTCTCGAAATCGAAGAAGGCGCCGCCTGCATGGTTCGCCACCAGGAACGGGACCAGCCGATCGAGAAAGGCGCGCCGGGCGGTCACATCCGCAAACAGCGCGGCGCTGCCCGCGCCGTCCCAGTCGCCGTCCTTGGCGTTCTGAACCATGGGCAGGATCACCGGGCGGTGGATCGCGCGATTGAGCACCGCGCGGCCCGCGACATCGCGGAACACGGTGATCCGGTGGTCGGCCCCGGTCACCGACACCCAGCCGGGAATGACCCAGTCGAGTTGTTCGACATGCCGGGCAAGGCTCGCCACGCTCGATTCGTCCCAGGGCACGTGGAAGGCGATGGCCAGCCGCGGGTTGGTCGCGCGCGGCGCCTGTCCGACGCCCCCCTTCGCACCCGCCTTGCCGGCGCCCGCGGTGGGTCCGCCGAACAGTGCCTTGCCGTAATAATCGATGCTGCGCTGCGCCCGTCCGATCACGCCGCTATGCGGTGCGGGCAAGCGGTGAAGCCCGGGATGCTCGGGCTCGAACGGCAGCAACGGTGCCGCCGGGACCGCGCCGATCGACACGGCGAACACCGCCACCGACAATAAAACGAGCGCGACGAAGGCGATGACACCCAATGCGAAACGACGACGACGCCGCCCGCTTGCGTCGTAGAAAACAGGATGCAGTGCCATGACCAACGCTATCCGACCCCAGGATCGCGCGCCATGCACCACCATTCATGCCCGCGACCAATCGGGACGATGACAAATCCGTCACGTCAGCCTGAAAGAGAACATCCGATCAGGAGTCGTCGCCCATCCGCAGCGCGGCGATGAATGCCTCCTGCGGGATGCTGACCGACCCATATTCGCGCATCTTCAGCTTTCCCTTCTTCTGCTTTTCCAGAAGCTTCTTCTTGCGGCTCGCATCGCCGCCATAGCATTTGGCGGTCACGTCCTTGCGCATCGCGCTGATCGTCTCGCGTGCGATCACCTTGCCGCCGATCGCTGCCTGGATCGGGATCTTGAACAGGTGACGCGGGATCAGGTCCTTCAGCCGCTCGACCATGCCGCGACCCCGTACCTCGGCGGTGCCGCGGTGGACGATCATGCTCAGAGCGTCGACCGGCTCCTCGTTGACCAGGATGCCCATCTTGACGAGGTCGCCCTCGCGATAGCCGATCTGGTGATAGTCGAAGCTCGCATAGCCCTTCGACATCGACTTCAGCCGGTCGTAGAAATCGAACACGACCTCGTTGAGCGGCAGCTCGTAGGTCGCCTGCGCGCGGCCGCCGACATAGGTCAGGTTCTTCTGGATCCCGCGGCGGTCCTGGCAGAGCTTGAGGACGCTGCCGAGATATTCGTCGGGGACGTAGATCGTGGCCTCGATCCAAGGCTCGCTGATCGTCGCGATCTTGTTGGGCTCGGGCATGTCGGCGGGGTTGTGCAACTCGATATGCGTCGTGCCCGCGGGATCGGGGTGAGTCAGCTCGATCTCGTAGACCACCGACGGTGCGGTGGTGATGAGGTCGAGGTCATACTCACGCGTCAGGCGCTCCTGGATGATCTCCAGATGGAGCAGGCCCAAGAACCCGCAACGGAAGCCGAAGCCCAAGGCCGCTGACGTCTCCATCTCGAACGAGAAGCTCGCATCGTTGAGGCGCAGCTTGGAGATCGACTCGCGCAGCTTCTCGAACTCGGCCGCATCGACCGGGAACATGCCGCAGAACACCACCGGCTGGACTTCCTTGAAGCCCGCCAGCGCTTCCAGCGCCGGCCGCTTCGCATCGGTGATCGTGTCACCGACGCGCGTCTGCGCGACCTCTTTGATCTGCGCGGTGATGAAGCCCATCTCACCCGTGCCGAGTTCGGTCAGCTGCTCGATCTTGGGGCGGAAACAGCCGACCCGGTCGACCAGATGCATCGTGCCGGTCTGCATGAACTTGATCTGCTGGCCCTTTTTCAGGATGCCGTCGATCACGCGGACGAGGATGACGACGCCGAGATACGGATCGTACCAGCTGTCGACCAGCATGGCCTTCAGCGGTGCCTCCGGATCGCCCTTGGGCGGCGGGATCTTCGTGACGATCGCCTCGAGGATGTCCTCGATGCCGATGCCCGACTTGGCCGATGCGAGCACCGCGCCGGACGCGTCGATGCCGATCACGTCCTCGATTTCCTTGCGGACCTTCTCGGGTTCGGCGGCGGGAAGATCGATCTTGTTGATGACCGGCACGATCTCGTGATCATGTTCGATCGACTGATAGACGTTGGCGAGCGTCTGCGCCTCGACGCCCTGCGCCGCGTCGACCACGAGCAGCGCGCCCTCGCACGCGGCGAGGCTACGGCTCACCTCATAGGCGAAATCGACATGCCCCGGCGTGTCCATCAGGTTGAGGACGTAATCCTCGCCGTCCTTCGCGCGGTAAGCCAGGCGCACGGTCTGCGCCTTGATCGTGATCCCGCGTTCCTTCTCGATGTCCATGTTGTCGAGCACCTGCTCGGACATTTCGCGCGCGGTCAGGCCGCCGGTTTGCTGGATCAGTCGATCGGCGAGCGTCGACTTGCCATGGTCGATATGCGCGATGATGGAGAAGTTGCGGATGCGGGACAATTCGGTCGTCATGCGCGCGCCGTTAGCACCTCGCCGGGCTTATGCCAAAGCTTCCGCATCATCCGTGGCAACGGGAATCACAATCAGCGTCGCTTTCCCTGGTGCCGGATGTTCGCCGGACGCCCGCGCCGCTTGATCTCGCGGCCCGGCTTGCGCGCGCGTGCCGGTCCTGCGGCCCCCTTCCCCTCGGGCATTTCGAAGCGCAGCGCGCCCGATACCGGGTTCGCCTCGGCGAGCTTGAGGTCGAGCATCTGCCCCTGCGCATAGACGTCGCCGCTGTCCTCGCCGACCAGCGTCCGCGCCGCCTCGTCGAAACGGAAATACTCGCCGCCAAGGTCGCGCACCGGCATCAGTCCGTCGCCGCCGATTCCCTCGACCGTCGCGAAGAATCCGAAATTGGTGACGCCGGTAATCCGCACTTCCATGATCTGGCCGACGCGTTCGGAGAGGAACGAGGCGACATAGCGGTCGATCGTGTCGCGCTCGGCCTCCATCGCGCGGCGTTCGAGCCGGCTGATCGTCTCGCCGATTGCCTCCATCCCGGCTGCATCCTCGGCAGGCAGACCGCCTGCCCCCAGGCCATAGGCCGCGACGAGCGATCGATGCACGATCAGATCGGCATAACGGCGGATCGGCGAGGTGAAGTGGGCGTAGCTGCCAAGCCCCAGCCCGAAATGCCCGTGATTGGCGGGGCTGTAATAGGCCTGGGTCTGCGTGCGCAGCACCTGCTCCATCACCTGCGGCCGGAAGTCGGCGTCACCGATCCGCTCGAGCACATGGTTGAACGTCGCTGGACGGATGACCTGCCCCAGCGCGAACGGCACCCCGAACGTCTCGAGATAATCCTTCAGCGCTGCCAGCTTCTCGCGGCTCGGCGGCTCGTGATCGCGGTACATGACCGGCGCCTTCTTGCCCTCGAGCGCCTTGGCCGCGGCAACGTTTGCGGCGATCATGTAATCCTCGATCAGCCGATGCGCATCGAGCCGCTCGCGCGGTGCGACCGACATGATCCGCCCCTTCTCGTCGAGCACCACCCGCCGCTCGGGCAGGTCGAGGTCGAGCGGCGCTCGTGCATCGCGGGCCTTCGCCAGCGACGCCCAGCATCCCCAGAGCGGCTTCAGCACCGTCTCCGTCATGTCGAGCGCCAGCGTCCCGTCGATCGCCGCCTGCGCCTCCTCATAAGCCAAGTTCGCCGCGATCCGCACCACAGCGCGGGTGAAGCGCCACGACTTGAGCGACCCATCCTTGCCGATCACGAGGTGACAGGCGAGCGCGGCCCGATCCTCGCCCTCCTTCAGCGAACAGACGTCCGCCGACAGTATCTCGGGCAGCATCGGGACGACGCGGTCGGGGAAATAGACCGAATTGCCACGACGTCGCGCCTCGCGGTCGATCTCCGACTTCGGCCGCACGTAGAAGCTGACATCGGCGATCGCGACGATCGCCTTCCAGCCGCCGGCATTGGCCGGATCCTCGTCCGCCTGCGCCCAGACCGCGTCGTCATGATCGCGCGCATCCTCCGGGTCGATCGCGACGATCGGCAGGTGGCGCAGATCCTCACGGTCGTCGCCGAGCGGGAGCTGTGCGACGCACTTGGCCTCGTCGATCGCCTCGACCGCGAACACGTCGGGGCTGCCGTGCTTGTGGATCGCGATAAGCGAGAAACTGCGCGCGGCGAACGGGTCGCCCAGCTTGTTGACGACCCGCGCGGCGATCCGCGGCGGCTTGCCGGCCAATTCGGCCAGCACCAGATCGCCCGGCGCGGCGCCGCCGGCATCGGCAACCGCGAACTCACG
Organism: Sphingomonas sp. FUKUSWIS1; assembly: GCF_000733135.1. NCBI lineage: Bacteria > Pseudomonadati > Pseudomonadota > Alphaproteobacteria > Sphingomonadales > Sphingomonadaceae > Sphingomonas > Sphingomonas sp. FUKUSWIS1. Next base: position 54,088 of record NZ_JPJC01000091.1, on the reverse strand, counting down.
CCGCTCGCGCTTGTCGACGCCGGTCAGCCACAGCCGCCCCGCCTCCTCGCGCAGCACGCCCAGCACCTGTTCGGACGCGGGGGCAAGTACCTTCATCGGATGCGCGGTCCAGCCATTGCCGGCCTCCTCGGTCCGCGCGAGGATGCGCTCGCCGACCCCCAGCGCACCGCGCTTGCGTTCGCGCACGCGCAGCCGCGGCGGTGGCACGCCCTCGGCCTCCCAGCGCTCGGGGACCGCCCAGACATTGCCGGCATCGTCGACGTCGGCGATCCGCAGCACGGTGACCTTCGGCACGCCGCCCATCTTGTGGAACGCGCGGCCGGGGGCGCTGTCGATCAGCCCCTCGTCCGCCATGTCCTTCAGCAACGCCTTCAGTCCGATCTTGTCCTGCGCACTCAGGCCGAAGCCCTTTGCGATCTCGCGTTTACCCGCTGGGACGTCCGACGACGCGATGAAGTCCAGGATCTGCTGGCGGGTCGGAAGACCGGCTTTCGGTTTGTACATCCCCACCAGATAGGGTGCGTTGGGCGATGCGTCACCCGTTACCGGCAAGCCTTTGCAACACGGCGAAAATCAATCCTTGCGCCTGAACCTCATGAGCATATCATCTCCGGATAAACATAAGGAGAGAGACAGTGACGACGCCGCTACGGCTCGAAGCCGATCCCGAGGACAAGAACCTCGTCATCCTGCAAAGCCTGATCTGCCTGTTGCGCGAGAAGAACATCCTGTCGCGCGCCGACATCGAGGAGCTTTGCGCCACGGTCCAGCGCCGCGCCGCCGAACCGGCCAGCGACCCGATGCCTTGCCAGAACGGCGCAGTGCGCGAAGCGGCGATCGAGGTCGCGCATATCGGCGACTATATCGGCCGTCGCTATGGCGGAAAGCACCGGCGCGCGTTCTGACCACGCGCCGAGCTGTCGCGTTCTAGCCGCCGAGCTCCGCGCGTCGGAAGCACGTCGCTTCATGGTCGTTGACGATGCCTACCGCCTGCATCCAGGCATAGACGATCGTCGGACCGACGAACTTGAACCCACGACTCTTGAGATCGGCTGCGATTTGGGCCGACAATGCCGATTGCGTGACCAGCTTTGCACCGTCGCCGAGCAACACCGCGCCATCGGTAAACGACCAGCAATAGGTCGCGAAATCCAGACCCGCCTCGCGCATCGCGAGGACCGCACGCGCGCCGCCGATCGTCGACTCGATCTTGGCCCGCGACCGGATGATGCCGGCGTTCCCCATCAGCCGGGCGATGTCCGCCTCGTCGAAGCGCGCGACCTGTTCCGGGTCGAACCCGGCAAAGGCGGCGCGAAACGCCTCGCGCTTGCGCAACACGGTGATCCAGGCAAGTCCCGCCTGGAAACCGTCGAGCATCAGCTTCTCCCAGAGCGCGCGTCCGTCGCGTTCGGGAACGCCCCAGTCGGTGTCGTGATAGGCGCACATCAGCGGATCATGCCCCGCCCAGCCACAGCGCGAAGGGTGCGTCGTCACAGGGCATTCTCCAGGATGTCGTCGAGCGACGCATTGCGCACGCCCAGCCGGTCGAGCCGGGTCAGCATCGCCGACCACCAGGCATGGAACGTGCGCAGATCGGCGGCGTCGCGAACATAGGGCGTATTGCCGGGGACGAGCGACGGCGAATGGAACGCGAAGTTGAGCAGTTCGACCCCCTCGCCCACGGCGATCGTCACCGCCTCCAGCGCGACGCCGATCGGCATATCCTCCGGCGTCAACGCGACCCGCGACAGCAGGCCCAGTCGCGACGCGACACCGCGCGCATAGGGCACTCGCCCCAGCGCGCGGTACAGTCCCGCGCCGCCACCACGCAGCGCGCCGACATACAGCGTCGACAATGGCACGCTGAGGAGCGCGCCCCGGCGGCAGGGACGCGGGTCGCTCGACGAAAAGTCGGGCCCGCCCTCGGCTGAATAGTCATAGCCGGGCCGGACCGAGCTATCGAGGCGATAGCCGAGCGCCGTGAGTGTCGCGAACGTGTCCGGGCCAACCCCGTAGCGACCGGCGCGATACGCGCGCGGGCGTCGACCGAACGCCGTGGCGATCGCATTCGTGAGAGAGCGGAGCTTCGCGGCTTCGAGGCCTTGGGGAAGATTGCCCGCAAAGCTCATCGCCGGCGTCAGCGGCTCACCAAAGGGCGGGTTGACCCAGGGGTGCAACTGCGCGCCGATCTCCGACCGGCGATCGGCAACCACGTCGCGCAGGATCTCGACGGCGGCGGGATCGTCGACGATCGGATAATCGACCAGACAGGTCAGCGCGACGCCCTGCTCGCGGAACCGCGCATGCGCCTTGGGGAATGCCGCCATCGCACTCGTCGAATGTCGCGTACGCTCGAACGGCGCGGTCCAGTCGAACTGCTCCTCGACATCGACGAACACCGTGTAGCGCGGTCCGAAACCCGGCCGCCAGACGATGGGCTCCGGCGGTGAAGCCAGCCTGTACCGCGCGTCGTTCACCGAAACCGGTCGAGAACGCGCTCCATCCGTTCGGCCGCAACGGCGGGTAGCGTGAGGATGATGTGTTCGGACTCGAACGCCATGTGCCCACCCAGTTCGACCGCAAAATTCTGCGCCAGCCGCAGCGCAAATCCGGTGCCCAGCAACGGCGCGCCATCGCGCTCGTGACCGCGGTCGTTGTCGATGCTCAGCAGGATGTTCGTGTCGTGCACCGCCATCGCGCGAGGCCGATCGAAGCGCAGCGCCACCGTATCGCCGCAGCACAGGACCGCGACCATCAGCATCTCGTCCGCGCTGCAGGCCGATACGAGAGTCGCCAGCAGGCGCCCCACCAGCCGTTCGACCGCAAGGTCGTCACCGGCGATGTCGCAATGGGCCGCCGACGGATCGATGACGACCTGGGCGCCGCGCAACGCCGCCAGCGGTGCGAGGTCACGCACCACGCCGTCGAGCAACGGCAGGACGGGCACGATCGTCGGGCGCAGTTCGAGCGCATCGCCTTCAATCCGTGCCGCGGTATCCAGATCCTCGATCGCGGCCAGCAGTTCGGACGCCTGGCTGCGGATCATCGCCGCGCGTTCGCGATAGGTTGCAGGGACCGGGCCGAGCAATTCGGTCTCGATCAGTTCGGCGAAGCCCGCAATCGCATTGGTCGGCGTGCGCAGCTCGTGCACCAGTTGCCGCAACGAATCGGAAACCGGCGACTTGGGCGCGGCCAACGGCTCACCGAGCGACGCGACCTCGTCGCGGCGCGGCCGGCGCGCGGTGCCGCGAAACCCGGTAAACCGCCCCGATGCGGGATCGAAGGCCGGGACACCCGAAATACGCCATGCACCGGCAGCGCTCGACAAACCGCCAATCTGGAGCCGCGCCGCGTCGAAGGCGGAGCGCCGCCGGTAGGCGCCTGCCGCGACTCCGTCGATCTGAACCTCACCCTGAACGGCGGCATAGGCCAGCGAGGCGCCAACCAGCGCCGTGCGCGAAACACCATCGACCCAGCGGATCACGCCCGTCGGATCGGTTTCGTAGCGGAAGCTGTCGGCAACCTCCGCGGCAAAGTCCGTCGCGTCAGGCACGATCCGGTCGCGATTGAACGCGTCGATTCGCTTGACGAGGTCGGAAATCTCGAACCGCTCGGGCTTCGCGACGGGCTCGGGCGCGGCGTCGGTCGCCGGTACCGCCACGTGGCGCAGCGCTTCGGCCACGACCGGCAGACCGCGCGCGATCGCGCCGAGCGTGACAAAGGGCGACGCGGTGCGCGGCATGGTCGGACAGGACGGTGATTCCGCTGGAGCCTCGACGGCAGGTGCGTGCACCGCGTCATCGACAGAAAGCTGCACCTCTGCGCCGGGGTTGATCGCGGGAGCAACGTCGGATGGGGCCGGATGATGCGCGAGGACGAAATCGGTCGACCCGAAACTCTCAAGACCGCGACAGACGGGTTCGGGCAGATCTCGCCGATGCCGCAGGACGGATCGGCCCGCCGGGGTCAGCTGAGGCAGCAGAGCAAGCCAGTCATCCGCAGGCAGCATCGCAGTCCGCAACACGGGGGCGGCGATCGCCAAGGTGTCTTCGGCAAAAAACCTTACCAGTGCGACATCGGGCTTCGCGAACGCCAGCGCGCGCGCGCTTGCCGCGCGAACCGTGTCGGGGACCAGCTTGCGCAGCGCCTGCAACCGTTCCAGCGACTCAGCATCGGCCGGGCTACGCCCGCGTCCGATCAGGTCGACCATCTGACGCCACGCCGATTGAGCACCGAAATCCGTGGCCATGTCGGCAGATAGCACGGTCTTCAGGCTGTCGTCGAAGCGCACGGAGTTCCCCGAATGGACGCTGCACCGCCTGCGTCATCAAGGTGTCATACCCCGACGCGGCCTTGGAAGGAACAACAGAATTGGCGTGCATGGTTATGCCGTGGCGATGTGGGACAATTGCGTTTCGCCGCAACAATCTTATCGCTATGGAGGGTCGATCGCCGTGTTTGACGCGTTTCATGGGAGTTACACGTAATGAGTTTTGACCGGATCGATCGTCAGATCCTGTCGCTTCTGCAGGCCGACGGTCGGATGACCAATGTCGACCTAGCAGACCAGGTCGGGCTGACCGCGCCGCCATGCCTGCGCCGCGTCCGAGCGCTGGAAGAAGCGGGCGCGATCCGCGGCTATCATGCCGACCTCGACGCCGGCCGCCTTGGCTTCCCGATCACCGTCTTCGCGATGGTCAGCCTCCGCAGCCAGGCCGAGCACGACCTGGCCGCGTTCGAAACGCACATCGCCGACATCCCCGAGATCCGCGAGTGCCACATGCTCAACGGCGAGATCGACTTCATCCTGAAGATCGTCGCCGCCGACCTGAAGAGCTTCCAGGAAATCCTGACCACGCACCTGACCCCTGCCCCCAATGTCGCCAGCGTGAAGACCTCGCTGACGATCCGCACCGCCAAGGCGCTGTCCGGCATTCCCGTCACGCTCGACTAGACTCAAGCTCAACGCCGCATCCGCGGCGACCCCTCCGACGCGGGGCACAAAAAAAGGGGACGGCATCGCTGCCGCCCCCTTTTCCATTTCTGCGACCCGCTCAGGCGGCGGGAGCGTTCATCCAGGCCGTCCAGAGCTGCGCCGTCTCCAGACGCGGCGTGGTCTTCACGGCCGCGAACGAGGTCGCCGCACCAGCCTTGTCGCCCGACTTCGCCTGCGCGATGCCGAGATGCAGGTTGACGTCGTCGGCATTCACACCGCCCTTGCTGAGCGCGAGGCGATAGAGTTCGATCGCCTTGGCGTAGTTATCCTGCCCCAGATAGGCGTCAGCAGTGCCGGCAGCCAGCTTGCCATCGGCGTTGCTCGCGGCCTTCTTCTCGAGCCCGGACAAGGGGCCGTCGTTGCGGATCGCCGTGCCGGTATCCGCCAGCAGGGTCTTCGCCATGGTGTTGGTCGCAGGGATCTTGCCCGCAGCCATGCCTTCCTTGAGCACGGCCTGCGCCTCGCTCGGCAGACCGCGACGGTTCACGCTGTCCGCATATTCAAGATAGTCGTTCTGATCGGCCAGCGACTTGGTCTGGCGCATCAGCCGGAACAGGTCGATCTTCTGCGTCTCGTCGAGCGTGACGACGCCGTTCTGCTGGAGGCCGAACGTCACGATCACGTCGCGCCACGTCTTGGGCGACGGATAGGCGACCGCGTATTTCTGCAGCCAGGCGAAGGTCTCCGGCTTCAGCTTGGCGGCATTGGCCTTGCTGATCGCATAGCGATAGAAATCCTCGGGTGCCTTCTGACCGGCCGCGGTCGATGCCGTCACCGACGCGTCGAGATCGGCGAGGCCGCTCTTCACGTCGCCGCTTTCCATCTTCGCCTTGACGATCTGGAGGTCGAGGTTGGGATCGGTGAAGCCGAGCGCCTTGGCCTTCTGGAAATACTGGATCGCGACCGGATACTGCTTGCCGTTGAACGCGAGCGCGCCGCGACGATAGGTGTAGCGCCCGCGCATGTCGGCAGGCGTGCTGGGATTGGCGATCAGCACGTCGAGCGGCCCCGCCAGGACCGTCTCGTTGATCGGAGCATTGGGGTTGGCGGCCTGTGCGGCGGCCAGCTTCTGCTGTTCCAGATCATAGCGCAGCGCAGCGCCGATATATTTGTCGTCGTCGGTCTTCGCGGCTGCGTCGATCTGCGCGAGCGCGGGCTCTGCGGTGGCGAAATCCTTCGCGGCGATCGCGGGCTGTGCGACCTGCGCGGCCTTCAGGACCTCGGGGCTCAGCTTGAGACCGCCCTTGGCCTCTTCCTTCTTGTCCTTGGCCATGGCCGGAACGCTAAGTGCCATGCCGCTCACCCCGGTGGCGAGCACCGCGGCCAGTGCGAGTTTCGAAATGGTCTTCATGCGGGAACTCTCCTCGTGCGTATCTGCGACTTGGCGCGACGCTATATGGGTGTGGCCGATTGCGTTCAAGCAAGCAGCGGGAATCAGGGTGAAGACACGCCTTATGTGTCCCGCGCACTGAACGCCGATTGAACGCGCCGGGTTGCACGGCTAGGTGACCCGCATGATCGCCGTCCTCTCGCCCGCCAAGACGCTCGACTATGAGACCGCCCTGCCCTCCGTCACCCCCACCCAGCCGCGGTTCGCCGACGAGGCGACGACGCTCGCGCATGCGGCGGCGCATCTGACGCAGAAGCGGCTGAGCGAGCTGATGCACATCTCGCCGGCGCTCGCGAAGCTCAATGCCGACCGGTTCGGCGATTTCGACACGCTGCCCGAACGCCCCGCGCTGTTCGCGTTCGCGGGCGACGTCTATACCGGGCTCGACGCGAAGACGCTCGACGAGGCGGCGGTGGACTATGCGCAGGATCATCTGCGTATGCTCTCCGGGCTCTACGGCCTGCTCCGACCGCTCGACGCGATGCGCCCCTATCGGCTCGAAATGGGGACTCGCTGGGCGCCCCGTCAGAAGAAGCTGACCGACTGGTGGCGCGATCGGATCGCAAAGCTTCTGGCCGAGGACGTCGAGGCCGAAGGCTCGGGGACGATCCTCAATCTCGCCAGCCAGGAATATTGGGCGGCGGCCGATGGCAAGCTGCCCGCCGGGATCCGCGTCGTCGCGTTCGATTTCCGCGAGGGGGAGGCCCAGAAATTCGTCAGCTTCCACGCCAAGAAGGCGCGAGGGATGGCGGCGCGCTGGATGCTCGAGCACCGCATCGACGAAATCGAGGGGATGAAGGGCTTCGACACCGACGGCTATGCCTATGACGCGGCTGGCAGTACCGACGCGCAGTGGCGGTTCGTTCGCCGATGAGCAGCGCTGTCGTCATCGGCGCCTCGGGCGGGATCGGCAAAGCGCTGGAAGAGGCGCTGCGCGACGAGGGCACATCCGATGCCGTCCACGGCTTCTCGCGGTCGGCCGATGGTGATCGCCATCTGGACCTGGAGGATGAAGCGAGCATTGTCGCGGCTGCAACGAAGGTCGGATCGCCGACGCTCGTGATCGTAGCGACGGGCCTGCTCCATGCGGGCGACAAGGGGCCTGAAAAGGCGATACGCGATCTCGATCCGGCATGGATGGCGCACAACTTCGCGATCAACGCGATCGGTCCCGCTTTGGTCGCCAAGCATTTCCTGCCGACGATGCCCAAGGCGGGGCGGATCGTGTTCGCGGTCCTGTCGGCGCGGGTCGGCAGCATCGGCGACAACAAGCTCGGCGGCTGGTACGGCTATCGCGCGTCGAAGGCGGCACTCAACCAGCTCGTCCGGACGATCGCGATCGAGGACAAGCGGCGCAATTCGAGCGGCATCGTCGTCGGGCTGCATCCAGGCACGGTCGACACCGGCCTGTCGCAGCCGTTCCAGGGCAATGTGACGCCCGGCACGCTGTTCAAGCCGGACCGGGCGGCGGTCCAGCTGCTCGACGTGATCGACGGCCTCCGTGCGCCCGACAGCGGGAAGCTGTTCGCCTGGGACGGGGTCGAGATTACCCCCTGACCCGGGCCTTCGCCCGCCTTGAAGTCCGTCACCCCGGCGAACGATGGTAAAACGCATCGTGCCGACAACCGGCAATCACCCGCAAATACCGATGAAACCTCTCCTCTCCCCGCGCGTACGCGTGCGCGGGGGTAGTAAGGTGGTCCCCCCTCGGCTAAGGTGTGTCATCGTACCGAAACAAGCCGAAAGCCTTCAGATTTGACCGACGAGACCATGCTCGCCGAACCCACCGGCGGCGAGCCAGCCGGCATTGCCACCATCTCGATCGTCGACGAGATGAAGTCGAGCTATCTCGACTATGCGATGAGCGTGATCGTCGCGCGCGCGCTCCCCGACGTCCGTGACGGCCTGAAACCCGTTCATCGCCGCATCCTCTATGGCGCGCACGAAAGCGGCTTCATCGCGGGCAAGCCCTATCGCAAGTCGGCGCGTATCGTCGGTGACGTGATGGGTAAATATCACCCGCACGGCGACAGCTCGATCTACGACGCGTTGGCCCGCATGACCCAGGACTGGTCGATGCGCGTGCCGCTGATCGACGGTCAGGGCAACTTCGGCTCGATGGATCCCGATCCACCCGCGGCGATGCGCTACACCGAGGCACGCCTCGGCAAGGTCGCCAACGCGCTGCTTGGCGATCTCGACAAGGACACGGTCGACTTCACGCCCAACTATGACGGCTCGGAGCGCGAGCCGTCGGTGCTGCCGGCGCGCTTCCCCAATCTGCTCGTCAACGGCGCCGGCGGCATCGCGGTCGGCATGGCGACCAACATCCCGCCGCATAACCTCGGCGAAGTGATCGCCGCGTGCCTCGCCTATATGGACAATGGCGCGATCACGACCGAGGAACTGTTCGAGATCGTCCCCGGTCCCGATTTCCCGACCGGCGCGATCATCCTCGGCCCCGCAGGCGCCAAGTCCGCCTACGAGACCGGCCGCGGCTCGATCATCGTCCGCTCGCGCCACGTCGTCGAAGAGGGCAAGGGTGATCGCCGTTCGATCGTCCTGACCGAGATCCCGTTCCAGACCGGCAAGAACGGCCTGGTCGAGAAGATCGCGGAAGCCGCCAAGGACAAGCGCATCGAAGGCGTCAGCGACATTCGCGACGAATCGAGCCGCATGGGCGTGCGCATCGTCATCGACCTGAAGCGCGACGCGACCCCCGACGTGGTACTCAACCAGCTCTGGCGGCACACGCCTGCGCAGTCGAGCTTCCCCGCCAACATGCTCGCGATCCGCGGCGGCCGCCCCGAGCTGCTGAACCTGCGCGACATCATCGGCGCGTTCATCACGTTCCGCGAACAGGTCATCACGCGCCGCTCGAAGTTCGAGCTCGCCAAGGCCCGCGAGCGCGCGCATCTGTTGCTCGGCCTCGTCATCGCGGTCACCAATCTCGACGAAGTCGTCCGCATCATCCGCGGATCGTCGAGCCCCGCCGAAGCACGCGGCAAGCTGCTCGCGCGCGAATGGCCGGTCGCTGAAATCGCGCCGTACATCGCGTTGGTCGAGGCGGTCGAGGACAAGCAGCAGGAGGGCATCTACAAGCTGTCCGAGCCGCAGGTCCGCGCGATCCTCGATCTTCGCCTGCACCGCCTCACCGCGCTCGGCCGCGACGAGATCGGCGACGAGCTGAAGACGCTCGCGGCATCGATCGCCGAACTGCTCCACATCCTCGCCGACCACGCCAAGCTGTACGAGGTGATGCGCGGCGAGCTGATCGCGATCCGCGACGAATTCGCGACCCCGCGCCGGTCCGAGATCGCCGCTGCCGCCAACGGCATCGACGACGAGGATCTGATCGAGCGCGAGGACATGGTCGTCACCGTGACCATGCAGGGCTATATCAAGCGCACCAGCCTCGACACGTTCCGCGCTCAGGCACGCGGCGGCAAGGGCCGCGCGGGCATGTCGACCAAGGACGAGGATGTCGTCACCGAGCTGTTCGTCACCTCGACGCACACGCCGGTGCTGTTCTTCTCGAACCTCGGCAAGGTCTATCGCTACAAGGTCTGGCGCCTGCCCGAGGGTGGTCCAGCAACCCGAGGGCGCCCGATGATCAACCTGCTGCCGCTGGCGCCGGGCGAGACGATCTCGACCGTGCTCCCGCTGCCGGAGGATCTGGGCGAGTGGAGCCGTCTGCACGTGATGTTCGCGACGCAGCGCGGGCTGGTGCGCCGCAACGCGATGGACGCGTTCACCAACGTGCCGTCGAACGGCAAGATCGCGATGCGTTTTGAAGAAGGCTCCGAGGACAAGCTGATCGGCGTCGCGTTGCTCACCGAGCATGACGATGTCCTGCTCGCGACGCGGCTCGGAAAAGCGATCCGCTTTGCCGGCGACGACGTCCGCGAGTTCCAGAGCCGCACCTCGACAGGTGTGCGCGGCGTGACGCTAAAGGGCGACGACGAGGTCATCTCGCTGTCGGTCCTCCACCGCGTCGGCGCGACGCCCGAAGAGCGCGAGACGTATCTCAAATTCGCCCCCTGGAAGGGCGAGCGCGAGGGCGATCACGGGATGGGCGACGAGCGCTACAACGATCTCAAGGACCGCGAGCAGTTCATCCTGACGGTCTGCGAGAACGGCTATGGCAAGCTGTCGAGCGCGTACGACTATCGTCGCACGGGGCGTGGTGGTCAGGGTATCACCAACATCGACAACATCGCGCGCAACGGTCAGGTCGTGGCGAGCTTCGCCGCGGCCAAGGGCCATCAGCTGATGCTGGTGACCAACCAGGCCAAGCTGATCCGCACGACGCTCGCGTCACTGCGCGTCATCAGCCGCAACTCGGCGGGCGTGAAGCTGTTCGACGTGGCGAAGGGCGAGCATGTGGTCTCGGCCGCGCGGATCGAGGAGACCGAGGAAGACGCCGAAGTGAACCTGGCTGACGCAACGCCAGAGCTGGCGCCCGACACCGGCGCGACGATCGGCGAGGACACGGCGGCGGGCGATCCGACCGAAGGCCAGGGGGACGGCGAATGAGCCGCGACCCTATCGCCTACAAGGTGCTGACGGGCGAGCAGCTGGCGTCGCTGGAAAGCGGCAGCTTCGCCGGCGCGCCGGTCGATCTGGCCGATGGCTATATCCACCTGTCGACCGCGGCGCAGCTGACCGAGACGGTCGACAAGCATTTCACCGGCCAGTCCGACCTGTACGTCGCCGCAGTCGATCTCGAAGCGATCGGCGACGACGTGACATGGGAAGAGTCGCGCGGCGGCCAGCTCTTCCCGCACATCTATAACGGTCCACTGCTGCTCGAGACGGTGCTGTCCTACAGCCCGCTCGAACGCGACGATGCCGGCCAGGTTAAGCTGCCCGTAGCCGGCTGAAGCCGTGACCATCCTCCCCCGCCCGGGGGAGGTGGCAGGCAGAGCCTGACGGAGGGGGCGGCAACGACGACCGTCGTTTATCCGCCCCCGCTACCCGATCACGCCGCCAGATCGCGCATCAACGGCGCATGTCGGTCGACGAGCACCGCACTCGCCTGGTTCAGCCCGACGACCTCGACCACCGCACCATGCCGCCGCAGCTTGGCGACCACATCGTCGAGCACGCCGACCGCGGTGACGTCCCAGAGATGCGCCCCCGTCAGGTCGATCCGCACATGCTTGGCCTCCTCGCGCAGGTCGAAACGGTCCGCGAAGATATCCGCGCTGGCAAAGAACACCTGCCCCGTCACGCTGTAGATGCGCGTATCGCTCGCCGCGTCGTACTCGACCGCCACGTCCATCATCCGCGTGACCTTCCACGCGAAGAACACGCCGCTCAGTAGCACGCCCACCCCGACGCCGAGCGACAGGTCGTGGGTCGCAACGGTGACGACGACCGTCGCCAGCATGACGACGCTCGACACCTTGGGATGCCGCACCAGATCGCGCAGCGACCCCCAGGAGAAGGTGCTGATCGACACCATGATCATGATCGCGACCAGCGCCGCGACCGGCACCTGCGCGACCCAGGGACGCAACGGCACCATCACGACGAGCAGGAACACGCCGGCGACCATCGTCGAAAGCCGTCCGGTGCCGCCATAGCGGACATTGCCGACCGTCTGGCCGATCATCCCGCACCCGGCGATCCCGCCGAACGCGCCCGCGGCGATGTTGGCGAGCCCGAGCCCGGTGCATTCGCGCGCCTTCGAGCTGCGCGTCTCGGTCAGCTCGTCGACGACATTGGCGGTCATCATCGATTCGAGCAGCCCAACCGCCGCCATCGCAAGCGCATAGGGGGCAACGATGCGCAGCGTATCCCAGCTGAGCGGCACGTCGGGCAAGCCGAACGACGGCAGCGAATCGGGCAGCCGCCCGAGATCGCCGACCGTCTTCAGCGGCATCGGAAACCACATCGCGATTGCGGTCAGCACGACGATGCAGATCAGCGGCGACGGGATCGCACTCGAGACCCGCGGCACGAGATAGATGATCGCAAGCCCGCCCGCGATCATCGCATAGGCTTGCCAGCTGACCCCCACCATCTGCGGCACCTGAGCCGAGAAGATCAGGATCGCGAGTGCGTTGACGAACCCCGCATGGACCGAGCGCGAGACGAACCGCATCAGCACATCGAGCTTGGCGAGCCCGAACGCGATCTGCAGCATGCCCGCGAGGATCGTCGCGACGAGGAGATATTGCAGCCCGTGCGCATGAACGAGCGCGGCGGCGACCAGCGCGACGGACCCCGCAGCCCCCGATATCATCGCGGGGCGACCGCCCGCAAAGGAGATGACGATGCCGATCACGAACGAGGCGAACAGGCCGACCTCGGGATCGATGCCGGCGACGAAGGAAAAGGCGATGACCTCGGGGATCAGCGCGAAAGTACCCACCATGCCGGCGAGAATGTCACGCCGCGCGGCCGTCGGGCCGCTATACCACTCGGCGCGGTAACGAGAAAAAGCAGAAATTGTCATGGATGTGTCCGCATAGGACGCACGAACCGCGGCGACCCTGTCGGTCGCGGGTGTTCAAAATGGCGTCGTTGCGTTGTCCGGCGGATCGGCGGCCGGAATAGCCACCCGGAATTGCACCGGGTCCAAGCGAATGCGGGCCTGCTAGCGGATCAGGTGCTGCATTGCAACACGGTCTGCCACTCTTCCTCCACAACCCCGTCATCCTGACGAAAGTCAGGATCCAGAGTTACTAAACCGCGCCGTTCCTGGCTCTAGATCCTGACTTTCGTCAGGATGGCGAATAAATGAGGTTCCCGAAAATCACGTAAACAGGTCCACCACCTCGGCCCCCTCGCCCACCGCCTGCAACAGCAGGGTCCGGTGGCAATGGCAGGGGTCGCGCTCGTAACACAGCAGCGCGCTCGGCTTCTCCGCCGCGAGCGCGAGCATGATCGCCGCCTGCGCCTGCGCCTCGGGCAGTTCCAGCTGTTCGTCATACACCGCGGTCAGCGTTGCGACGTCACCCTTCTTGGCCGCGTCGCGCCCGCGCTTCGGCGTCCCGAGCGCCTTCAGATGCGTGTAATCGATCCCCGCCTCGCGCAACGATGCCGCAAGCGACGTCTTTGAAAATCCCGGCCGACGCGACAGCGGCAGCGCGCGGACGTCGATCACCCGCTCGACCCCGGCCCGCGTCAGCGCCGCAAGAAAGTCCGTCATCGTGGTGGCTTCATAGCCGATCGTGAAGATCTTCATAAGAACGAAGTGGGATTGGACCGCTGACACGGCAAGCGTCCGGCGCTATCTGGCGGGAATGACCCACGACATCCATGTTATCGGCGGCGGCCTCGCCGGATCCGAAGCCGCCTGGCAGCTTGCCGAAGCCGGCCTCAAGGTCCGCCTCTCCGAAATGCGCGGCAGCGGCGAAGCCACGCCCGCGCACCAGACCGACGGCCTCGCCGAGCTCGTCTGCTCGAACAGCTTCCGCTCGGACGATGCGGAGAGCAACGCAGTCGGCCTGCTCCACCAGGAACTCCGCACGCTCGGCTCGCTGATCATGCGCCAGGCCGATATCCACCGCGTCCCCGCGGGCTCCGCGCTCGCGGTCGACCGCGACAATTTCTCGAACAGCGTGACGGAGGCGATCGACCAGCATCCGAACATCACGCTCGTTCGCGAACGTATCGACGCGCTGCCCGACGGCCCGACGATCATCGCCACCGGCCCGCTCACCGCCGCCTCGCTCGCCGCCGGGATCGGCGCCGAAACCGGCCGCGAGGCGCTCGCCTTTTTCGACGCGCTTGCCCCGATCGTCCACCGCGACTCGATCGACATGGAGACGGCGTGGTTCGCCTCGCGCTGGGACAAGGGCGAGGGCAAAGATTACATCAACTGCCCGATGGACAAGGACCAGTATCTCGCCTTCCATCAGGGCTTGGTCGATGGCGAGAAGACGCCGTTCAAGGACTGGGAGAAGGACACGCCCTATTTCGATGGCTGCATGCCGATCGAGGTGATGGCGGAGCGCGGCGTCGACACGCTGCGCTATGGCCCGATGAAGCCCGTCGGGCTCGACAATCCCAAGACCGGGCGCTGGCCCTATGCGGTCGTCCAGCTGCGCCAGGACAATGCGCAGGGCACGCTGTGGAACATCGTCGGCTTCCAGACCAAGCTGAAGCATGCCGATCAGGTCCGGCTGTTCCGCACGATCCCCGGCCTGGAGAATGCCGAGTTCGCACGGCTGGGTGGCCTGCACCGCAACACCTTCATCCGCTCGCCCGAGCTGCTCGACGCGACGCTGCGGCTGAAATCGCGGCCGAACATCCGCTTCGCCGGGCAGATCACGGGCTGCGAGGGCTATATTGAAAGCTGCGGCATCGGCCTGCTCGCGGGCCGGTTCGCCGCCGCCGAACTGACCGGCCAGACGCTGACGCCGCCACCCTTTGCGACCGCGCTCGGCGCGTTGCTCGGCCACATCACCGGTGGGGCGGAGGCCGAGACCTATCAGCCGATGAACGTCAATTTCGGGCTGTTCCCGCCGATCCCCGGCCGCACTAAAAAGACCGATCGCAAGCGGATGTACACCGATCGTGGCCGCGCGGCGCTGGCGGCGTGGCTCAACTCTCCTCAGACGACGGCGGAACCGGCGGACAGGCAGCCCGAGACGACGGCTTCCGCCTGACCGCGGTGGTGGCGAATTCGGGCGCGGTCATCGCGCCCGATTTGTCCGCATCCGCACCGGCGAACTTGGTCGTCGCCTTGACCGCCCATTCGTCGAACGACAGCCGCCCGTCGCCATCGACGTCGAGCTTCGTATAGGCCTTGCGCCGCGCGACCAGATATTCGTCGCGTGTCACCGCGCCGTCGCGATCCTTGTCATACCGTTGAAATCGCCGCTGTTCGCGCGTTGCATCGGTCGCACGCGGTGCCATGCTCGGCAAAGGATCGGTCCCGCCATCCGCCTGTGCCTTGGTCTGCGCCTGCGCGGTCGGTTGTGGCGCCAGCACTGGCCCGGATCGCACCTTGCCGCCAAAACCCAGTATCGCCGCACCGATCAGCGCGATCAGCGCCGCGCCACCCGTCAGGTATCGCCACATCCCCGGTCTCCCCCACCCCCGGACGTCCCCGTCCAGGCGCAAGGCTAATCCCGCCGCGCGCCGATCTCAAACGAACCGGTCAGTATCCGACCAGTCTGTGCAGCAGCAGGCGGCCGACCCGCTTCGGGCTGCCGGCCGGTTGCTCCGGCGCGGTAAGATCGGCCCGCGCCAGCAATGCTAGTGCGCCAAGCGCTCGTGCGCGTCGTGGCCAGCGACCGTGGAGCGCCATGTCGAGCCGCCCGCGCGCGATCGCAGCCACGCCTGCCGCGCGTTGCGGATTCGACAGCCGCAGCGACAGATCCGCAAGCGCCCATCCCTCGCCCGCCGCCGCGATGCGATCGTCCGACACCGCCAGCAAAGATGCCGCCGCCGCGAACAGCTGTCCGCCGCGCAGGCGGGCAAAGCGTTCGACCGCTGCATCGTCGAGCGGCGTTTCAAGCAGTGCCTCCCACCCCTCGGCGATCGTCGCGAGCGTGGCGCTGCCGACCTGCGGCACGACATGGCGTGCGAGCGCCTGCAACACGGGCTCGGCCGGCGGCGGCGCGGTGTCGAGCCGGCCGAGCGCCTCATACCACCAGGTCAGCCGCATCTGCCCGACGATCGGCTCGCGCGTCGTTTTGAGGATCGTGCCGAGCGCCGTATCGAGCGCGAACAGCGCCTCGAGCCCGGGCCGGGTCGAGGCCGGGGCGTAGCTCAGGGCAAGCGCGCGCTCGGGATTGGGTAAGTTGGCAGGGTCGACCATCGCGCCGCCATAGCTGCGAACGCGCCGCAGGGCACGCCCCCGCTCTCGTTAACCATATCTCTTGAGCCGGGCTTACCGGATTGCCGGGCATGGGTGCGCGATCAAGATCCACTGGGACATCCATGGCCAAGACGATTGCCCCGAAATTTGCAGCGCTGACGTTCCTCGCGCGTCTGCGACGGAACGTCAAAGGCAACACTTTGGTGATCGTCGCCTTCGCGATCATGCCGCTGCTGGCCATGGTCGGGTCCGGGCTGGACATGTCACGCGCCTATGTCGCGCGTGACCGGCTGCAGCAGGCCTGCGACGCGGGCTCGCTGGCGGCGCGGCGCCTGCTGGCGGGCCCGACGCTGACGAGCGACGTCGAAACCGAAGCCAGAAACTATTTTAACTTCAACTTCCCCAGCGGGGCCTTCGACACGACCCCGTTCACTCCCGTGGTCACCGTTCCCGCCGTTGGTACCGTCCGGATCACCGCGACGACCGCGATACCGACCACGGTGATGAAGATCTTCGGGTTCAACACCTTGCCCCTGTCGATCACCTGCGCGGCGACGCAGGATTTCGTCGGCACGGACGTCGTGCTCGTCCTCGACATGTCGGGATCGATGAACTGCCCGACGAGCCGCCCCAATGACGCCTGCGGCGAGATCGAACAATCCGGATCGAAGATGCAGGCGCTGCGCGATGCGTCCGAGTCCCTCTACGACACCCTGGAGTCTGCACAGAACCAGCTGCACAACAACAACCTGAGGCTTCGCTATGGCTTTGTGCCCTATAATGCGACGGTCAATGTCGGCAGGCTCGTCTATGCCAAGGATGCGAGCTATATCCGCAACAGCGCACCCTATCAGACGCGGGCCCGAACCGGCGGACCTGTCTACAGCTCGCTGAACTGGTGCAACGCGTATGACGGCAGCTATTCAAGCTATTGGGGGGTCTGCTCGAACTACTGGACCTACCAGCAGGCGACGCTGAACACCGCGACGTTCAAGACGGGCGCATCGGTACCGACGCCTGGCGGATCGCCCAGCACGGCGACATCGAAATGGGCCGGGTGCATCGAGGAGCGCCAGACCAACAACACGACCATCGACGGCGGATCGCTGACGACGGCACCGTCGGACGCGTGGGACCTCGACATCAACCGGTTGCCGAACTCGGACGCCAGCCGTTGGGCGCCGTGGTGGCCCGAGACGGAATTCGATCCCGACCGGCGCGCCATCTATACCGACCCGAAATACTGCGCCAGCGAGGCCAGCCGCCTGAAGGAATATTACGGCGACAAGGCTGGCTTCATGAGATACCTTAATGATCTGCAACCGCTTGGCGGCACCTATCATGATATCGGCATGATATGGGGCGCCCGGTTTATCTCGTCGGACGGCATCTTCGCATCGGCAACGCCCGAAACGAACAATCAGAGCGATCCGGACAATCCAAGAAAGCTTCGCGGCTTCTCGGTCAGGAAGTTCATGATCTTCATGACCGACGGCGACCTGTCGCCTTACCTGGACGTCTATACGACCTATGGCGCGGAGGAGCGCGACAAGCGCGTGCTGGGAACGACGACGGGCAATACCACCCAGCTCGCCGCAGCGCAGCTGTCGCGCCATCTCCAGCGATTTCGCATGGCCTGCAATGCTGCCAGGGCGCAGGGTATCCAGCTGTACGTCATTGCGTTTTCGACCACGCTGACCAACGACATGCGGGATTGCGCGACACAGCCCTCCATGGCGTCGGGCATCACCACCTCCGCCGCGCTCATCCAGAAGTTCAAGGAAATCGGCACCAAGGTCGGATCGCTACGGGTGAGCCAGTGATCGCGCAATTAGCGCCGGCAAGGCGGCGCATTGCGGCAGATGTCGCGGGCGCAACGATCGTCGAATTCGCTCTGATCGTACCGTTACTGATCGGGTTGCTGATGATGATCCTGGAGGTCGGGTATCAGAATTATGTCGAGGCCATGGTACAGGGCGCGCTCGCAAAGGCATCACGGCTGACCACGGTCGGCAACACGACCGCTGCCAACGTGAGCGCAACGATCAAGGCCGAGGTCCGCGCCGTCGTCCCGGCAGAATATGTCACCGTGTCGACGCGCCGCTATTACAACTTCTCGAATGTCGGCAAGCCCGAGAAGATCACGTCGGACACGGACCCGCGCGGCACGTTCAATCTCGGGGACTGTTTCGAAGATGCGAACAACAATGGCATTTACGACGCGACGCCGGGCGATGACGGTGTCGGTAGCGCGGACGACGTCATCTTCTACACGGCGACGGTGAGATACCCCAATCTGACGCCGGTCGGACCGCTGATGGGCTGGACGCGCACCCGGACAGTTACGGAAACGACGCTGGTACGTAACCAGCCCTTTACCTCGCGTGCGGCACCGACGGTCGTATGTACCAAGCCATGACGAGGATCGACAGCACCGCAAGGCCAGGGGTTCTTGCCGACACGCGCGGCCTCGCAATGATCGAATTCGCGATCGTTGCGCCGTTCCTTCTGACACTGGGTCTCGCCGGTGCCGAACTGACGCACATGTCGATCGCCAAGATGCGCGTCAACCAGATCGCCACGACCGCGTCCGACAACGTCGCCCGCGTGCGGGATTCGATCAACGAGGCCGATGTCAACGAGGTCCTCCTCAGCCCGAAGTTGTTAGGGACCGATATCGACTTTGCCGATAACGGCCGCGTCGTGATCTCGAGCGTCGAACCCAATGGTCAGACCGGCACGAAGGCGGGGCAGTGGATCCGTTGGCAGCGGTGCACGGGGGCGCTGAACACCAGTGCCTCGCAGCCGGCTTATGGCCTGCAGGACAAGGGCAAGGCCGATGCAAGCCTGCAATATATGGGACTGGCCAGTCGCAAGATTACGGCGGCCGCCGGAACCGCGCTGATCTTCATCGAGGTGACCTACAAATATCAGCCGCTCGTCTCGCAGCGATTTTTCGGCGCTCCGGTCCTGCGCGCCGAAGCGGTGTACAATGTGCGAGAACGCAACGACCAGACCCTGGCCGCCGTTGCAGGAGTCACGCCGAGTCTGTGCTCGACCTACGCAGCATGATCGCTCCGACCGGTGAACCCGGTCGGAGCGATCAGCAACAGCTCACCGATTACCGGTACGTCACCTTCTTCGCCGCATCGACGACCTTGGCGACATCGACCAGCATCAGCTTTTCGAGGTTCGCCGCATAGGGCATCGGCACGTCTTCGTTGGTCACGCGCAGCACTGGCGCGTCGAGGTCGTCGAAGCCGTGCTCCATCACCACCGACACGATCTCGGACGCGATCGAGCAGGTTGCCCAGTTTTCCTCGACGATGATCATGCGGTTGGTCTTGGCGAGGCTTTTCAGCACCGTGTCGGTGTCGAGCGGGCGCAGCGTGCGCAGGTCGATGACCTCCGCCTCGATGCCCTCCTCGGCGAGCTTCTCGGCGGCTTCGAGGCTGATGCCCACGCCGATCGAATAGCTCACGATCGTCACGTCCTTGCCCTCGCGGACGATGCGCGCCTTGCCGATCGGCAGGACATGGTCGTCGAGCTTGGGAACGTCGAAGCTGCGGCCGTACATCAGCTCGTTCTCGAGGAACACGACCGGATCGTCGGTACGGATCGCCGCCTTCAGCAGGCCCTTGGCATCCGCCGCGTCATAGGGCGCGATCACGATCAGGCCGGGGACGCTCGCATACCATGCCGCGAAGTTGTGCGAATGCTGCGCACCCACGCGCGACGCCGCGCCGTTGGGACCACGAAACACGATCGGGCAACGCATCTGGCCACCCGACATGTAGTTGGTCTTGGCCGCCGAGTTGATGATGTGATCGATCGCCTGCAACGCGAAGTTGAAGGTCATGAACTCGACGATCGGGCGGAGGCCACCCATCGCCGCGCCTGCACCGATGCCGGCAAAGCCGTATTCGGTAATCGGCGTGTCGATCACGCGACGCTCGCCAAACTCGTCGAGCAGCCCCTGCGTGACCTTGTACGCGCCCTGATACTGCGCGACTTCCTCGCCCATCACGAAGACGCGGTCGTCCTCGCGCATTTCCTCGGCCATCGCATCGCGTAGCGCCTCGCGGACGGTCGTCTTGACCATCTCGGTACCCTCCGGGATCGCCGGATCGGTCTTGCCGACCTTCTCCGCCGACGCGACGAGCTGCTGCGTCCCGCTCTCGGCCTTGGCAGGCGACGCGCCTTCGGGAACCGGCGGCGCCTTGTCGTCCGACGGCGTTTCCTTCGGTGCGGCGTTGGCGGCCTCGCCCGCGCGTGCCTCGGTCGGCGCGCTGTCAGCGCTTTCGCCCTCTTCGAGCAGCGTCGCGATGACGGTGCCGACCTTCACATTGTCGGTACCTTCGGCAACCATGATCTTGCCGATCGTGCCTTCGTCGACCGCCTCGAACTCCATCGTCGCCTTGTCGGTCTCGATCTCGGCCATGATGTCGCCGGACTTGACGCTATCGCCTTCCTTGACGAGCCACTTCGCGAGCGTGCCCTCTTCCATCGTCGGGGAGAGCGCGGGCATCTTGATCTCGATCGCCATCAGTACGACTCCACCAGAACGTCGGTGTAGAGCTCGGCGACATCCGGCTCGGGGGTCTGCTCGGCGAAATCGGCGGCTTCGTTCACGGTCTTCCTGATCTCTTGTTCGATGGACTTCAGGTCCGCCTCGGTCACGCCCTGCTCGTCGAGCAGCTTCTTGATGTGATCGATCGGGTCGGACTTGTCGCGGACCGCCTGGACCTCATCCCGCGTACGGTATTTCGCCGGATCGGACATCGAGTGGCCACGATAGCGATAGGTCTTCATCTCGAGGATGACCGGGCCCTTGCCCGCGCGGACCCAGGCGATTGCCTCTTCAGCGGCCCCGCGGCACGCCAGCACGTCCATGCCGTCGACCTGGATGCCGGGAATGCGGAACGATTCGCCGCGGCGATAGAGCTGGTCCTCGGCCGAGGCGCGATTGACGCTCGTGCCCATGGCGTACTGGTTGTTCTCGATCACGAAGATGATCGGGAGCTTCCACAGCTCGGCCATGTTGAAGCTCTCATACACCTGGCCCTGGTTTGCGGCGCCGTCGCCGAAATAGGCCATGCAGATGCCGCCGTCGTTCGAATATTTATGCTTGAACGCGAGGCCGGTGCCCAGCGACACCTGAGCACCGACGATGCCGTGCCCGCCGTAGAATTTATGCTCGGTCGAGAACATGTGCATCGACCCGCCCTTGCCCTTCGAGATGCCCGAGCCGCGCCCGGTCAGCTCGGCCATGATCACCTTCGGGTCGATCCCGTAGGCGAGCATGTGGCCGTGGTCGCGATAGCCGGTGATGACCGAATCGGTCTCGCCGTCGAGCGCGGACTGCAGGCCGACCGCAACGGCTTCCTGGCCGATGTACAGATGGCAGAAGCCGCCGATCAGGCCGAGACCGTAAAGCTGGCCCGCCTTTTCCTCGAAACGCCGGATCAGCAGCATCTGCTTGTAGAAGGCGAGCAGCTCGTCCTTGCTGGCCTCATAGGGCTTGGGTTCGGCCGGCCGTTCACGGTTGGTGATCGGGGGCTCGGCGATTGCACGTGCTGGGGGGGCTTTGGCCACGATGTGGGAAACCTCGTTTTCCGTAGGGGAGTTGCCGCAGCCTATAGGCGCGGACGGGGCCGAACATCAATTCCCGTCTGGGGTATGCGATTCTGCGACTGTCCCGCGAGCTTCGATCCGTCGTGCCCGACACGCGGGCCGTCGCCCCCGCCCCTATCCCCAACCCAAGCAAAGCTCCGGTTGCCCTTCACGCGCTCGACCCCCTAAAGCCCGGGACAATGAACCCGACGATCGACCCGCATCAGCATCCCTTCCGGATCGCCAATTTTCGCGCCTATTGGCTGTCGCGGTTCGCCGGCACGATCGCGGTCAGCGCGATGTCGATCGTCATCGGCTGGCAGGTCTACAACCTGGCGCGCGAAACGATGGACATCCGCCAGGCGGCGTTCATGCTCGGGATGATCGGCTTTGCGCAGTTCGTGCCGCTGTTCCTGCTGACCCCGATCACCGGGCTCGTCGCGGACAGCTTCGACCGGCGCTGGATCGTCCGCGGCACGACCACGCTGCTGGTGCTCACCGCCGCGACGCTCTGGCTGCTGACATGGTCCGGCCATCTCACGCTCGGGGCGTTGTTCGCCGCGGCCGTCGCCTTCGGCGTCGCGCGCGCATTTTCCGGCCCAGCCTATTCGGCCCTGGCGCCGAATCTGGTTCCGCGGGCGGTGCTCCCCACCGCGATCGCGATCAGTTCGATCGCGTGGCAGGTCGGAACGATCGCAGGCCCCAGCGTCGGCGGGCTGCTCTACGCGATCCATCCCGAGGTCGCGTACGGCGTGGCGACGCTGCTCTTCCTCGTCGCGCTGGTGTTCATGTTCCTGATCGGCCCGGTGGCACAGCCCGCCGCGCAGACCGACCATCGCCCCCTCGCGCGGATCATCGAGGGGTTTACCTATGTCCGCCGCAACCGGCTCGTGCTCGCGACGATCACGCTCGACCTGTTCGCAGTGCTGCTGGCGGGTGCCACGTCGCTGTTGCCGGTCTATGCCCGCGATATCCTGCATGTCGGGTCGCAGGGGCTCGGCGTGCTCGCCGCGGGCATGGGGATCGGTGCCGCGGTCACCGCGATCTGGTTCTCGATTCGGCCGATGAGCCGCAATGTCGGGGTCAAGATGCTGGTCGCGGTGATCGTGTTCGGCATCGCGATCCTCACCTTCGGGGTCGCGACGCCGATCGTCGAGCTGATCGGGCTCACCCCCAGCACGATTGCGGGGTTCCCCATCCACCCCGCCTTCGTCCTCAGCTTCGTCGCGCTGATCGTCGCGGGTGGGGCGGACATGATCTCGGTCTATGTCCGCCAGTCGCTGATCCAGCTGCACACGCCCGACGTGATGCGCGGCCGCGTCAGCGCGGTGTCGCAGCTGACGATCTCGGCCTCGAACGAGCTCGGCGAATTCGAAAGCGGGGTGATGGCGTCGCTGCTCGGCCCCGTCGGCGCAGTGGTGTTCGGCGGGGTTGGTGCTATTGCCGTCACGATCGGCTGGGCGCGCCTGTTCCCGGAACTCGGGGCGGCGAAGACCTTTGATCCCCCCGAGATCCTAGAGACCGAACCACAGCACGGAGAAGCCAAGCCATGAAAGCCTCCTCGATCCTGGACACGATCGGCAACACGCCGCACGTCCGCCTGTCGAAGCTCTTCCCCGATTCCGAAGTCTGGGTGAAATCCGAACGGTCGAACCCGGGTGGTTCGATCAAGGACCGTATCGCGCTGGCGATGATCGAGGCCGCCGAAAAGGCCGGCGACCTCAAGCCCGGCGGCACGATCATCGAGCCGACCAGCGGCAACACCGGCGTCGGCCTGGCGATGGTGGCAGCGGTCAAGGGCTATAAGCTGATCCTCGTGATGCCAGAGAGCATGAGCGTCGAGCGTCGGCGTCTGATGCTCGCTTATGGTGCGACCTTCGACCTCACCCCGCGCGAGAAGGGCATGAAGGGCGCGATCGAGCGCGCGCGCGAGCGCGTCGCCGAAACGCCCGGCGCCTGGATGCCGCAGCAGTTCGAAAATCCTGCGAACATCGACGTGCATGTCCGCACGACGGCACAAGAAATCCTCGAAGATTTCCGGGATACGCCGATCGACGTGATCATCACGGGCGTCGGCACCGGCGGCCACATCACGGGCGTCGCCGAGGCGCTGAAGGCGCACTGGCCCGAGTTGAAGGTCTATGCGGTCGAGCCCGCCGCCTCGCCCGTGATCGCCGGTGGCCAGCCGGGCCCGCATCCGATCCAGGGCATCGGCGCAGGCTTCATCCCCGCCAATCTCCACACCCAGGCGATCGACGGCGTGATCGAGGTCGATGCCGCGGTCGCCAAGGACATGGCACGCCGATCGGCGGCCGAAGAGGGCATGCTGGTCGGGATCAGTTCGGGCGCGACGCTGGCCGCGATCCTGCAGAAGCTCCCTGATCTTCCCGACGACGTCCGCGTCCTCGGCTTCAACTATGATACCGGCGAGCGCTATCTGTCCGTGCCGGACTTCCTTCCGGAGCAGTGACGACGATGACCGATGCGCGTGGCGCCGTTTATCTGCGCGTGTCGGTACTCGCGATCGCGGCTGCGGCGATCGTCGGACCGACGCTCGTCGTGACCAATCCCCCGGCGCTGCCCCACCCGGCGCGCGCCGCGATGCCGAAGCAGCGCGTCGTGCCCCAGGCAGAGCTGCCCCCGGTCGAGCCGGTCCGGTTCGTCGACCTCGCGCCCGAGGATGCGCGAGCGTTCAACGCCACGGTGCCGTTCTCGACCGATCCGAACCCAGCTGCACGGCCGTTCCGCTTCGCCGGCGCCGCCGACGACCTCGCACGCGCGACCGACTGCCTCGCCGCCGGCACGCTGTACGAGGCGGGGGACGACACGGTCGGCGAACGCGCCGTCGCGCAGGTCGTGCTCAACCGTCTACGGCATCCCGCCTTCCCGAAAACCGTCTGCGGGGTGGTGTTCGAAGGCGAGACGCGGGCGACGGGTTGCCAGTTCAGCTTCAGTTGCGACGGCGCGCTGCTTCGTTGGAAGCCCTCCGAGGACGCATGGCGCCGGGCGCGCAGCGTCGCGGCCGCCGCGCTGTCGGGCAATGTCTATCGACCGGTCGGCTATGCCACGCATTACCACACCGACTGGGTCGTTCCCTATTGGCAGTCGAGCCTCGACAAGATCGTCGCGGTCGGGTCGCACCTGTTCTTCCGCTGGTCGGGCTGGTGGGGCACACCCCCGGCCTTCCGACGTGCGCCCGAGCAGGGCGAACCGGTCATCGCGCAGCTCGCGCCTATTTCGGATGCGCACCGCACCGCCGCCGCGCTGTCCGAAGCCGATGCCGCGATTGCCGAAGCATCCGCCGCGCTCGGCTTCGTGTTGGGCGACGATGCGGTCGCCGGTGACGGCGCGAACGCGGCCTCGACGCCCTTTGCCACGGCCGAGGGCGATACTGTGCTGATGACCTTCTCGCCGGGCGTGCTCCCCAACGCCTACCCGACGCTTGCGACGATCGCGTGCGGCGACCGCGCCTTTTGCCGTTTCATGGCATGGGCCGACAAAACCAAGGCCGCAACGTCCACGCCGCTGACGCCGGCACAGAGCGCGGCGATCACGTTCAGCTATCTGCGCGATCGCTCGGCCGATTACGAAAAGGCGCTGTGGAATTGCCAGCAGGTCCGCCGGCCCGATCCGACGCAGTGCATGCGCGCGCGACAGACGCTGCGCGCGGCCCCCGCGGCGGCGGACAAGGCAGCACCCCCGGCGGATGCGCCACAGGAACTCGACGGTGTGCGGCGCAAGACGCCCGCCACGCCAGCGGCGACCGCAGCCCCGATGTTGAAGCCGGACGTCAGGAAAGCACCACAAGCGACAGAAATGTAACGGAAAGACCGGCACGCCCGCCGGTAAGCAACAGTCAGATCCAAAAGAAAAGGCCGCGTCCACCCTTCGGTAGACGCGGCCTTTTTCCGCTTCAGATCGCGTGGGCGATCAGTAGCGATAGTGATCCGGCTTGAACGGGCCTTCGACGGGCACGCCGATGTAACCGGCCTGCTTCGGGGTCAGCTGCGACAGCTTCACGCCCAGCTTCTCGAGGTGCAGCGCTGCGACCTTCTCGTCGAGATGCTTCGGCAGGACATAGACTTCGTTCTTGTAGTTCTCGCCCTTGGTCCAGAGCTCGATCTGCGCGAGCGTCTGGTTGGTGAACGAGGCCGACATCACGAACGACGGATGGCCGGTGGCGCAGCCGAGGTTCACGAGGCGACCCTTCGCCAGGATGATGATCTGCTTGCCGTCCGGGAACTTCACCAGGTCGGTGCCGGGCTTCACTTCGGTCCAGTCATAGTTGGACAGCGCGGCGATCTGGATCTCCGAGTCGAAGTGACCGATGTTGCAGACGATCGACATCGGCTTCATCGCCTTCATGTGATCGGCGGTGATGACATCGGCATTGCCGGTCGCGGTGCAGAAGATGTCCGCGCGCTTCACGGCGTCTTCCATCGTCACGACCTCGAAGCCCTCCATCGCCGCCTGCAGTGCGCAGATCGGATCGACTTCGGTAACCATCACGCGTGCGCCGCCGTTGCGGAGCGACTGCGCCGAACCCTTGCCGACGTCACCGAAACCGGCGACGCAGGCGACCTTGCCGGCGAGCATGACGTCGGTCGCGCGACGGATCGCGTCAACCAGCGATTCCTTGCAGCCGTAGAGGTTGTCGAACTTCGACTTGGTGACCGAGTCGTTGACGTTGATCGCGGGGAACGGCAGCTCGCCCTTCTTGGCGATCTCGTACAGCCGGTGAACACCGGTGGTCGTCTCTTCCGAAACGCCCTTCAGGTTCTTGACGGTCTCGGTCAGATAGCCGGGATTCTTTGCGACATACGCCTTCAGCGCACGCTGCATCTCGACCTCTTCCTCGTTCTCGGGCTCGGGCATTGTGTGGCCGGCTTCGAGCTTGGCGCCCCAGAGTGCGAACATCGTCGCGTCGCCACCGTCATCGAGGATGATGTTGGCGGTCTGGCCCTCGACGTCGCGATCCCACGAGAAGATGTCGCCGACATAGTTCCAGTAGTCGGCGAGCGTCTCGCCCTTGATCGCGAACACCGGCACGCCCGACGCGGCGATCGCGGCGGCGGCATGGTCCTGCGTCGAGAAAATGTTGCACGTCGCCCAGCGGACGTCGGCGCCGAGTGCGGTCAGCGTCTCGATCAGCACCGCGGTCTGGATCGTCATGTGCAGCGAACCGGTGATGCGCGCGCCCTTGAGCGGCTGCGCTGCGCCGAATTCCTCGCGGAGCGACATCAGGCCCGGCATCTCGGTTTCGGCGATGTTGATCTCGGCGCGGCCGAAATCGGCAAGGCTGATGTCGGCGACGACGTAATCGGTCTTGCCGACCGTCTTCTGGGGCGCGAGCGTGGTGGCCACGAGGATATCTCCTGGAAATCTTTGATCGGCGGGCCTCATGCCCGTGCCGGATGCAGGGCCGCATAGAGGAACGGGCCGCCCAAATCAAATATAAAGATATCTTTATATGATGCCCGGGACGGTCTCCGCCGCGCTAGAATGTCATCTTGACCCGCGGATGCGCGCGGCGATCATCACGCCGTGCCGGTATCCGCCACCAGCAGCCGCGGGTCGACGCCGGCCCGCTCGAACGCCCTGCTCCAGCGCTCATCCGCGTTGGTGTCGAATACCAGATCGGCAGCGCCGGCGACGTTGAACCAGCCGGGACGCGCCAGTTCGCCCTCGATCTGCCCGCTGTCCCATCCCGCATAGCCGAGCGCGACGACCCATTGCGACGGCCCCTTCCCCTCCGCGATCGCGCGGAGCACGTCGATCGTGCTCGACAAGGCCCAGAGC
>NZ_JPJC01000091.1:22014-26413 GCF_000733135.1 Sphingomonas sp. FUKUSWIS1 | reverse complement strand
CCCGCCCCAGTCGCACGAATGGATGACGAAGCCGCGGCGGGGTTCGACCGGCCCGCCGAAATGCACCGGGGCATTGGGCGCGTCACCGGGTGCGATCTCGAACTGTTCGAGCAGGTCGTGAAAGCCGAGACCGTCGACGGTGGCGCCGAGACCAATCCCGAGCGCGCCGTTTTCGTCATGACTGCACATCGCGATCACCGCGCGGGCGAACCGCGGATCGCTCATCCCCGGCATTGCCAGAAGGAGTTGCCCGGAAAGAAAAGCCGTCTTGTCCATGCCCTAGACCATAGCGTCGCGACGGCCCCGCCGCCACGCTTGAAATCGCGCGCCTCCCATACGAGGTACCGTCCGCCCGGGACGATCTCGCGGCGACAGGAGAATTTCCATGACGATCAGCGTCGGCGACCGGCTTCCCAACACCACTCTCGTCAAGGCCACCGCGGACGGCCCCGATCAGGTCGAGTCCG
This sequence comes from Sphingomonas sp. FUKUSWIS1, assembly GCF_000733135.1. NCBI lineage: Bacteria > Pseudomonadati > Pseudomonadota > Alphaproteobacteria > Sphingomonadales > Sphingomonadaceae > Sphingomonas > Sphingomonas sp. FUKUSWIS1. The sequence goes on along the minus strand of NZ_JPJC01000091.1, from coordinate 25,946 downwards.
AGACCTTCTTCGCGGGCCGCAGGGTCGCGCTCTTCGCGGTCCCCGGCGCCTTCACCCCGACCTGCTCTGCCAAGCACCTGCCGGGCTTCGTCGAAAAGGAAGCCGCACTGAAGGCCAAGGGCATCGACGAGGTCGCCTGCACATCGGTCAACGATGCGTTCGTGATGGATGCATGGGGCAAGTCCGCCGGTGCCGGCGACATCACGTTGCTCGCGGACGGCAATGGCGATTTCGCCAAGGCGGTCGGCCTGACGATGGACGGCTCGGGCTTCGGCATGGGCACGCGCAGCCAGCGTTATTCGATGATCGTCAATGACGGCGTCGTCGAGCAGCTCAACGTCGAGGCCCCCGGTGAGTTCAAGGTGAGCTCTGCCGAGCATCTGCTCAGCGAGATCTGATTGCGACGCGCGCCTGATTGAACGTCGTGCTCCGTCATCCTCGCGCACGCGGGAATGACGGAGCTGGCGTGGCACGCGCGGTAGTCTTGCCTCCGTAATCTCGCCCGCGTAACACTGGGCGATGACAATCGCATCCGACCTGGTCGCCGAACTCGACCGCCTCTACCGCGCCTCCGTTGCGCGGCTCCAGTCCGCCATGAGCGCCTATATCGCCGACGGCACCGTGCCCGATCCGGCAACCCGCAGCGATGGCTCGTTCGCCTATCCCGAAATCCGGCTGATCTACAAAGGCGGCATTGACCGCCCGACCCCGCTCCGCTCCTTCGGACGCATGGTGAATCCCGGAGAATACCGGATCAGCGTGACCAAGCCCGCGATCTTCGCCGATTATCTGACCGAACAGCTGACGCTGCTGATCGAGGATTACGACGTCGAGGTCGAAGCCGTCGAAGGGCGGCAGGAGATCCCCTTCCCGTACGTCATCGATCCCGGCCACGCGCTGAGCCTCGACGAGGTCTCTGCGACCGAACTCGCACGGTTCTTTCCCGCCACCGAGCTCGCGCATATCGGTGACGAGATCGCCGACGGGCTGTGGGTGGCACAGGACGACACCCGTCCGCTCGCGCTGTTCGATGGCTTGCGGACCGATTTCAGTCTCGCACGGCTGCGCCATTACATGGGCACCCCTGCCGAACACGCGCAGCGCTTCGTATTGTTTACGAACTATCACCGCTATGTCGATGAATTCGTTCGCTGGGCGGGCACGCAGCTCGGCGAAGGCAGCCGGTTCACGACGCTGTCGGGCGCGGGCGGGATCACGATTTCGTCAGGGGATGATATCGACAAGATCATCTCCGACAGCGCATGGCGTCGGCACCAGATGCCCGCTTATCACCTGATGGCGGACGACCGTACCGGGATCACGCTCGTCAACATCGGCGTCGGCCCGTCCAACGCCAAGACGATCTGCGACCATCTTGCGGTACTGCGTCCCGAGGCCTGGCTGATGATCGGTCACTGCGGCGGCCTGCGTCCCAGCCAGCGGATCGGCGACTATGTGCTCGCGCATGCCTATCTGCGTGACGACCATGTGCTCGATGACGTGCTTCCGCCCGAGATTCCCGTCCCCGCGATCGCCGAAGTCCAGGTGGCGATGGCCAAGGCCGCCGAGATCGTCTCGGGCCAGTCGGGCGAGGACCTGAAGCGCCGGCTGCGTACGGGGACGATCGTCACCACCGACGACCGCAACTGGGAACTGCGCTATTCGAAATCGGCGCTGCGCTTCTCGCTGTCGCGCGCGGTCGGCATCGACATGGAATCCGCGACGATCGCGGCGCAGGGCTATCGCTTCCGCGTTCCCTACGGCACGCTGCTCTGCGTCTCGGACAAGCCGCTACACGGCGAGCTGAAGCTGCCGGGTCAGGCCAACCGCTTTTACGAACGCGCGATCAGCGAGCATCTGCGGATCGGGATCGAAACCTGTGAGCAGCTTCGCCAGGAGGGTGCCAAGCTGCACAGCCGCAAGCTGCGGGCGTTCGACGAGCCGCCGTTCCGCTGAGGCCTGCCGCGCGATTTTCGGAGCGCATCGCATGCCGATGCGTTACGCCCGCGGGATCATTTTGTGAGGGAGCATAGCCGTGGCCGACACCGACCCGCCTGAAACGGACGCCAAGAAGCCCGTCGTCACGCGCCGCCGCGCGCCGCGCAAGGCCAGTGCACCCAAGCCGGCAAAGCCAGTGGTTGCGCCGGCCGCGCCGGCAATCGACAAGCCGACATCCGAAAAGGCGGTCCCAGTCTCGCGGAAGCCCAAACCCGCCCCCAAGCCGCGCTCGACCAAGCGCAGCACGCCTCGACCGATATCGGCGCGCAAGACGCCGCCGCCCGTCGCCAAGCCGATCGACAAGGTCGGTGGCAAATGGGGTGCCGCCGCGATCGCGGGCGGCGTCGCGGTACTCGGCGCCGCCGCAGCGCTGCTGACCCTGCGCGGCAGCACGCCGAAGACGCCCAAACCCGCTGGCAAGCACGCGCATCAGGCGGACGGTACAGATTCGTCTAAGTCGTTCGAAGCCGGGATTGCCGACGAAGGAACGATCCCGGAATAATCGTCCCTGGCCCCCACTGTTCCCCCGCGGATGCGGGGGCCCAGCTAGACCCAAAGCGCGCTTGCAGCCGTGGATCACCGCCTTCGCGGGGAAGCAGGGCCGCCACCAATTGCCTAAAGCTCACCAGCCGGTCGGCTTGCCCTTGTTCTGCACGTCGAGCCACGCCTTGAGCGGCTTGAAATACTCGACCAGCGCCGCGCCCGACATCTCGCGGCTGCCCGTGAACACCTGCAGCGCATCCGGCCACGGCTTGGACTGACCCATGCTCAGCATCGCGTTCAGCTTCGTGCCGACCGCCTTGTTGCCGTAGAACGAGCAGCGATGCAGCGGCCCCTTCCACCCCGACTGCTCGCACGCCGCCTTGTAGAACTGGAACTGCAGCACGCGCGCGAGGAAGTAGCGCGTATAGGGCACCGCCGCCGGGATGTGATATTTCGCGCCCGCGTCGAACTTCGTCTCGTCGCGCGCGACCGGCGGCTTGATCCCCTGATATTGCAGCCGCATCTTGTCCCACGCCGCCTGATAGCCGGTCGTCGGGATCTGCCCCGAGAACACGCCCCAGCGCCACTTGTCGATCAGCAGCCCGAACGGCAGGAACGCGACCTTGTCCATCGCCTGACGCAGCAACAGGCCGATATCCTTGTCCGCGCTCGGCACGCGCGCCTGGTCGAGAAGTCCGATCTTCACCAGATAATCCGGCGTGATCGACAGCGCGACGGTATCGCCGATCGCCTCGTGGAAGCCGTCATTCGCGCCGTTCTTGTACAGCATCGGCTGCGCCTTGTAGGCACGCTGATAGTAGTTGTGGCCGAGCTCATGGTGGATCGTGACAAAGTCGTCCGCACTCACCTTGGTGCACATCTTGATGCGGATATCGTCCTGGTTGTCGATATCCCAGGCCGAGGCATGGCAGATCACGTCGCGGTCCGCGGGCTTGGTGATCTGCGACCGCTTCCAGAAGGTCTCGGGCAGCGGCGCAAAGCCCAGCGACGAGTAGAACCCCTCGCCCTGCTTGACCATCTTCACCGCGTCATAGCCCTTGGCCTTCAGCAACTCGCCCGTGTCGAAGCCGAGATCGCCAGCCCCCTTGGGGGCGACGATGTCATAGATATTGCCCCATTCCTGCGCCCACATGTTGCCGAGCAGATCGCTGCGGATCGGCCCGGTCTTCGCCTGGACCGCATCGCCGTACTTCTCGTTGAGCTTCCACCGCGTATAGGTGTGCAGCGCCATGTAGAGCGGCTCGACCTCTTTCCAGATCTTGTCGGTCAGCGCGGCGAACTGCTCTGGGCTCATGTCGTAGCCCGACCGCCACAGCGCGCCCACATCCCTGTAGCCGAGCTCGCGCGCGCCCTCGTTCGAGATCGCGGTCATCTTGGCATAGTCGCCGCGCATCGGTGCGCCGACCGCGTCGTTCCAGCTCGTCCACATC
>NZ_JPJC01000091.1:9237-21921 GCF_000733135.1 Sphingomonas sp. FUKUSWIS1 | reverse complement strand
GATCACGGCTCTCGCCCATCGCCGCCTCGATGTCCGAGCCGTTGATCGGCTTGCCGTCGAGCGTCCCCATGCCCTTGCCGTAGGACGACGACATCTTCGTCGTCAGCATCGACAGTTCGTCCGATGCGCCCGGCCGCGTCGGGGCGGGCAGCGTCAGCCCCCCGCGGAGCAGGTCGAGCTTGCGCTTGGTGTCGACCGACAGGCCCGGAACATTGGCGTATTTGGCCGCGCCCAGCGCATATTTCACGCCGAGATCGGTCATCTCCGCGCCCGACTTCGCCGCCAGCGCATCGGTATCGTCGGTGATGTAGGTCGCGTTCACCCACGCCACGCGCGAGGCGTCGACCGACTTGGCGGCAAATATCTTTTCCGCCTCGGCGACGAACGCATCTGCCTGCGCAGCGGTCGGGCTGGACGCGGCAGCGGTGGCCTGAGCACCGGCCACCGACGGCGCGGCGCACAGCGCGCCGGCGAGAGCAAACATCGAAACGCTGAACCGAACCATCATCATCCCCTTATCGTGAGGCCCTGATGGATGATCCGCCGCCGGATGGTCAACCCGCCAGCCATGCCCTCTCCCGTCATCCTGACGAAAGTCAGGACCGAGGGTTACGGGGGGCGGCGCTGCTTGGCTGCGGGTCCTGACGTTCGTCAGGATGACCGGGGGCTATTCAGCAAGAAAGTCCGCAATCGCCTGGCCAAGCTCGAACTTCACCACCGCGCTCATATGTCCGCCCGGCGTCGCGACATAGCGGCCATGCGGCAGGACCGCGGCGAGATCCGGTGCCGACCCGTTATCCTCATCCTCCGCACCGCACACCACCAGCGCCGGCTGCTCGATCGCCCTGACCGCCTCGATCGGTGTATCCGCAAAGGTCTCGAGGATCCCGAGCAATGCGACCGGATCGCCGCCCGTGGTCTTCAGGAACGCCTCGGCGAGCCACTCGGGCGTGCCCTGAACATGCTTGCCCAGATTGGTGAGGATATTGCGGAAATGCCCCGCGCGCCGCGACGTCTCGGTCAGTCCGGCGAGGCCCATCCCGGAAAAGACCACGCGCCTCGGCGTCGCGCCCGTGGCGAGCATCCGCGACGTCGTCCGCGCGCCCAGCGAATAGCCGCCAAGATCATAATCGGTCAGCCCGAGATGATCGACCAGCGCATGGCCGTCGAGCGTCAGCGCATCCGCGGGGTAGAATTCCAGCCCATGCGGCTTGCCGCTCTCGCCGTGCGCGCGCAGGTCGGGCATGATCACGCGGAACCCCTTGGCCGCGATCTTGGCGGCATGGCCATAGCGGATCCAGTTGGTCTTCGCGTCGGAGAAATAGCCGTGGATCAGCACCACCGGTCGCCCCTCGCCGACCTCGCGCCACGCGATCCGCGTGCCGTCGAAGCTCTCGAAATACTGCGTCTCGGTCGGGGAATATGCCACTGATCCAGATCCCTATAATCGTAGGATGTCGTCGCCCCCGTCCGACACACGACACCGTGCTGTCAACCGCCACGAAGAGACGCGCTCCGAGGAGTATCCGCGACCCACCGCTACGTCATCCTGACGAAAGTCAGGATCCAGAGCCACGGATGCGGCGCTTGGTATCCTGGATCCTGACTTTCGTCAGGATGACGAGCGCCCATCGTTATGGCCCCGCCGCACGACGCCATCACAAAAAGGGGTAGTGTGACACGCAAACTCCTTTAGCTAAGGGACAAGGATCGCGTCGGACGATTCACCGAGGATGCGCGAAGGGCCCGACCAAGGACCCGCAATGCCGCCATCTGCCGACGCCACCTTCCCCTCAGCCACCCTTCCCCTGGGACGGCCGCACAGTATCGCGGAGGATTTCTACGCGCTCGTCATCGGCTGCATCCTGCTGGTGATCGGGCTGGTCTTCCTGAAGGCGGCAGGGCTCGTCACCGGCGGGATCGCCGGGATCGCGCTGCTGCTGTCCTATCTGGTGCCCTTGCCGACCGGCGTGCTGTTCACGCTGATCAACCTGCCCTTCTTCCTGTTCGCGCATTACGCGATGGGCCGCCGTTTCGCGATCAAGACGATGCTGGTGAATGCCGGGATCGCCGCCTTCTCGACCTTCGCGGGCGGATCGATGCACGTCGACCAGATGCACCCGTTCTTCGCCGCGATCGTCGGCGGCACGGTGATCGGGCTCGGCATCCTCGTCCTCGCGCGACATCAGGCCGGGGTCGGCGGCACCGGGGTCGTGACGCTGTGGCTGCAGCGCACGCGCGGCTGGAATGCGGGCCGCACGCAGATCGCGCTCGACGTGGTAATCCTAGCCGCCGCGATCCCTGTCGTCAGCGCGGGTCAGTTCGGCTGGTCGGTCTTAAGCGCAGCCGCGATCAGCCTTATCCTGATCGCTTGGCACCGCCCGGGACGGTATATTGGGCACTGATCGCAGCCATAAGACGATCCAGCGAAGCAGGATCGCATAGGGCAAGATCGGCCGACGGCGCACTCAGCGCCGGTCGACGACACGGGCTTTGCCCGTGTCCGCCCACGCAGGATGACGCCCGCGATACGTCATCCCGCGCTCGACGTCGGATAAGCGGAAGAAGGCTCCCCCTCCCGCTCCCCCGCCTACGCGTCCTTCTTCAGATGCCGACGACCCAGGAGCTCGGCGATCTGCACCGCGTTCAGCGCCGCACCCTTGCGCAGATTGTCCGACACGCACCACAGGTTGATGCCGTTCTCGACGGTCGAATCTTCGCGCACGCGGCTGATGAAGGTCGCGAACTCGCCGACGCATTCGATCGGCGTGATATAGCCGCCATCCTCGCGCTTATCGATCAGCATGACCCCGGGCGCCTCGCGCAGGATGTTCTGCGCCTCCTCGGCCGAGATCTCGTTCTCGAACTCGATGTTGATCGCTTCCGAATGGCCGACGAACACCGGCACGCGGACGCAGGTCGCGGTGACCTTGATCTTCGGGTCGAGGATCTTCTTGGTTTCGACCACCATCTTCCACTCTTCCTTGGTCGACCCGTCGTCGAGGAAGCTGTCGATGTGCGGGATCACGTTGAACGCGATCTGCTTGGTGAACTTCTTGGCCTCGGCCGGGTCGCCGACGAAGATGTTGCGGCTCTGCTCGAACAGCTCGTCCATGCCCTGCTTGCCCGCGCCCGACACCGACTGATAGGTCGCGACGACGACGCGCTTGATCTTGGCCGCGTCATGCAGCGGCTTGAGCGCGACGACCATCTGCGCGGTCGAGCAGTTCGGGTTGGCGATGATGTTGCGGACCTTGTAGCCGTCGATCGCGTCCGCATTCACTTCGGGCACGATCAGCGGCACGTCCGGATCCATCCGGTACAGCGACGAATTGTCGATCACGGTGCAGCCCGCCGCGGCGAACTTCGGCGCATAGACCGCGGTCGCCTCCGACCCGATCGCGAACAGCGCCATGTCCCAGCCGGTGGGGTCGAAATTCTCGATATTCTGGCATTTGATCTGCTTGCCGGTGTCACCGAAATCGACCATCTCGCCCTGGCTGCGCGACGATGCGACGCAGGCGATCTCGTCCGCCGGAAATTCACGCTCCGCCAGGATGTTGAGCATTTCGCGCCCGACATTGCCGGTCGCCCCTGCAACCACGATCCGATAACCCATTATGTCGTCCCTTGATGCCGCCGCGAAACGATCGCGACATTGCTGATTTTCATTCGGGCGCGTCCGTATACGTCTCCGACGCACCCTGCCAGATAACTTTATTTCGTCGCAGGCAAGCTCGTCCCTTCGCCGGTAACCGGTTTGTCCTTCACCGTCCGGTCGAGGAAGTTGAGGATCGTCCCCCAGACATGCTCGCTGATCCCCGGCCCCGCAACGCGGTGCGTATAGCCCGGGTAGAACATCATCTCGAACGGTGTCGCGGTCGCCTGCATCTTGGCCGCGACCTTGGTCGAATTGTCGAGGAACACGTTATCGTCCGCCATGCCGTGGATCAGCAGCAGCGGATCCTTGATCAGCGCCGCATCCTCGACCGCGGCCGACGTCGCATAGCTCGCCGGATCGGTCTTGGGATCGCCCAGATAGCGCTCGGTATAATGCGTGTCGTAGAGCTGCCAGTCGGTGACCGGCGCGCCCGACACTGCGGCAGCATAGACCCCCGGCGTCTTCTCCAGCATCTTCAGCGACATGTACCCGCCATAGGACCAGCCATAGGTCGCGATCTTGCTCGGCTCGACGAACGGCAGCGTCTTCAGATACTCCGCCCCGGCCAGCTGGTCCTCGACCTCGACCGTGCCCATCGCATGATAGATCGCGTCCTCGAACTTCTTGCCGCGGTTGTACGAGCCGCGATTGTCGATCTGGAAGAAGATCCAGCCCTGATCGACCAGATATTGCGGCAGCGGCCCCTGCCAGCCGCGCGTGACCTGCTGGCCGGTGCCCGGGCCGCCATAATGCTGGAAGAAGACGGGATATTTCTTGCCCGGCTCGATCGGCGGGGTGATCATCTCGTAATAGAGCGTCGTGCCGTCCTTGGCCTTCAGCGTGCCGAACTTGGTCTGCTGATGGCTGGCGGCATAGGGATGATAGGGATGCCCCTCCTTCACCGCATTCTCGTTGATCCACGAAATCCGCTTGCCGGTCGCATCCGCCAGATAGACCTGGGTCGGCTGTGACGGGTTCGAGCGCGAGACGATGAACCGCGTGCCGGCACCGTCCATCGACGCGCTGTTCCACCAGCCGCTCTCGGTCAGCTTGGTGATCGCGTTCGGCTTGGCGATATCGACCGAATAGAGCTGCTGCTCCAGCACGTCGTCCTTGTTGCCCGTGAAGAACAACCGCCCCTTGGCCTGGTCGACGCCGACCAGCCCGGTCACGACCCAATCGCCCTTGGTCAGCTGCGTCCAGCGGCCTGCCGCGAACCGGTAGAGATGGCCATAGCCGCTGCGCTCCGACCGCCAGATCAGGCTGCCGTCCTTCAGCACGCGGTAGGCGTCCGACAGGTTCAGCCAGCTCTTCACCCCCGACTTCTCCGTGAACAGGATCGTCGACTTGCCCGTTGCCGGGTCGACGCGCAGCATCTCGAGCAGCTTCTGGTCGCGGCTCTGGCGCTGGACGAGCAACATCGTCCCGTCGGGCGTCCAGTCGACCCGCGCCAGATAGATGTCGGGATTGGTGCCCAGATCGACCTTCACCTGGCCCGACCCGTCGGGCTTCATCACGTACAGGTCGACCAGTGCGTTGGGCGTGCCCGCGGCGGGATAGCGCTGATCATAGACCTTGGTCCCCGTCGCGCCGATCGAGGCACGCGTGAAGATGCGCACCGGCGCCTCGTCGAACCGCTCGACCGCGACATAGCGCTCGTCGGGCGACCACCAATAGCCCGTGCGGCGATCCATTTCCTCCTGCGCGACGAACTCCGCCTCGCCGAAATGGACGGTGCCGCCCCCGCCCTTGGTGACCGCGCGCGCCTCGCCACCCGCCAGCGGCTGAACGACGAGATTCTGGTCGCGGACATAGGACACGAACCCGCCCTTGGGGCTGATCACGGGGTTCAGCTGGCCACCCGGTGTATCAGTCAGCCGCCGGACCTTGCCGTCGAGCGTCGCGATGTACAGGTCGCCGTCGAGCGGCACGAGGATCGACTTGCCATCGGGCGCCCAGTCATAGGCGACGATGCCCTTCGACCCGGCGATCCGCGCGCGCTCGCGCTGCATCTTCTCGGCTTCGCTCAGCTCGGCGCCGCTGCCGACGCTCTTCGAATCGACGAGCATCCGCTCCTGGCCCGTGGCGGTATCGACCGCCCACAGGTCGAACCGCTCCTTCTCGTCCGCCCGGTTGCGCAGCGAGGTCAACAGCGCACCGTCGGGCGACAGCCGTACCGCGCGCGGCTGCGGGCCCGACAGGTCGGGATTGCCGAACACCCGCGCCAGCGTCAGATCGCCGGCCGGGGCTGCAGCTGCCACGGGAGCCGCTGCCGGGTCGCTCGGCGTGGTAACGCCGTCGGCGCCGCCTGCCGTTTGCGCGGACGCGCCGTCAGCAGCCATCGCGGCGGTTCCGACCGAAGCAAGTGCAAGCCCAAGCAACCATGTACGCATCCTATAGTCTCCGATGGACGGGCTCCAGCGCGGTGCCGGTGCCGCGCGCGTTATCGCGGCGCGTCCCGCCCCCGTAAAGCCGTAAACCCTGCATGATGCACTCGGCCGCGGCCAAGGCGTCACGCCCAGGCCGACCGGACTCGCCGGCGGATGGTTAGCGGGCGGTTAACGTCATGTGCACGCCGTCTTTACAGGTCGTGTGCAAGGACCTGTGGCCGGACGTCCGCACGCATATGGCGCGCGGGCATCCCAGACATGACCGGGGACTAATGGCTTCGACGACGGCATCCATTGACGAAACACGGCCCGGCGCCTGGGACGTCGTCGCGCGCCTTGGCGCCGTCGACGGTGCTGTCGCGCACCCTCACGCGACGCGGCTCATCCAATCCGCCCCCGCCCAGCGCAACCTGTCGGATGCGGTGCACGCGTTCTGCGACGTCTATGGACGGCACCCCGGGATGATCGACGACGCCTTGCTGCGTAGCGCACAGTTGGGTTCGCTGCCCTGGCTCGAAACCGCAGCGACCGGGTTCGCGATCGAACGCGGCTATCTCGCCCAGTTGACCGCCGCCGTGGGGCCGTTGCCCTCGACACCGGGTCAGGCGGCGACCGAGGCCGCCCTCGCCGGCGTGCGCAACGCACTGGAGATCCTGTCCGGTTCGGAGCGCGCCGGTTGCGCGACGGGGGCGGTGGCCGCGCTGCTCCACGACTGGGCGGTGACGCGCGACGTTCTCGACCTTGCCGCGACCCGGTTCGGCATCGTCGCGCCGCCGCGCGCGCTCCCGCCCGCTGACGTCAGCGCCAAGGCGCTGGCAACGCTGGGTGCGACGCCCGGTGCGCGGCGTGCCATCACCTTCGGCGCGCAGCAGCTCTACGCCCAGCATCGCGGCCTCTGGTCGCTGCTCGAAGCCCGCGCCAGCGCGCGCGGCGATCTCTGACCGGATTGCACACGCAGCCTAGGCCAGTGTCGTAGCAACTCCCCGGGCAACTTTTGAAAACAACGTCTTGAACTGCGCCTCGGTCGGCGTGCCGCCGCGCGTGTAGACGCTGATGATAATCGGCGTGTCGGGATCGCGCCACAACACCCCCACGTCGCCGGCCGCGTCCCTGCCGTTGTTCCCCGTCTTGTTGCCGATCACCCACCCCTGCGGCAGACCGGCCCGCAACCGCGCGGCGCCGGTCCGGCATTGCCGGAGCCACAGCATGAGCAGCGCGCGTGACGAGGGCGACAATACCGGACCACGCGTCAGCCGTCCGATCGTCGCCGCCATCGCCCTCGGCGTCGTTGTGTTGCGCAACCCACCCGGCGGCGCACGGTTCAGGAACGGCTCGATATCGTCCAGCCGACTGACATCGTCGCCCAGACGTCGCCAATAGGCCGTCAACGCGGCGGGCCCGCCAACTTGCCTCAACAGGATATTGGCGCAGCTATTGTCGCTTTGCTCGACGGCTGCCTGACACATCTCGCCGAGCGACATCTCGCCCCGCGCCAGATTCTGCCGGGCGACGGGCGCGTGCCAGTCCTGCAGGTCGGCAGGAACGAGCGCGATCCTGTCCGCAAGCCGGGCCCGGCCGCGATCGACCCGGTTGAGCACGCACGCGGCGAGCGAGGCCTTGAACGTGCTGCACATGACGAACCGCTCATCGGCACGCCAGGCGATCGCCCTCCCCGTCGTCAGGTTACGCGCGTAGATCCCGACATGGCCGCCGCTCGCGGCCTCGTAGGCCGCGACGCCGGGCGGAGGAGCCTCGCTGCGTGCGAAGGCCGGACGCGTAACGAGCGTTGCGGAAACGCCTGACAGGAGAGCCCGCCTGTTCAGCATGATGATCGTGATGCCTCCTCCAGCCGCGTCGTTTCGCCGCGCGGACGCTCGGTACACCGTCCAGGCCTTGCAACGAAACCCGATCGCTGTCGGTGTCGCCATCGTCCGGGTTGCGTCGGATGCCCAACAGCTTCTATCCGTACCGGGAATTCGATTCTGACGGGAATGGGCATGAAGCGCTTCGAAGGTACGCAGAGCTATGTCGCAACCGACGACCTCAAGGTCGCGGTGAATGCCGCGGTGACGTTACGCCGCCCGCTGCTCATCAAGGGTGAACCCGGCACCGGCAAGACCGTGCTCGCCTATGAGATCGCCAAGGCGCTCGGCGCGCCATTGATCGAATGGAACATCAAGTCGACGACCAAGGCGCAGCAGGGGCTGTACGAATATGACGCCGTCGCCCGCCTGCGCGACGGCCAGCTCGGCGACGAACGCGTCCACGACATCAGCAATTATATCCGCAAGGGCAAGCTCTGGGAGGCGTTCACCCAGCCGGCACCGCCCGTACTGCTGATCGACGAGATCGACAAGGCGGATATCGAGTTCCCCAACGACCTGTTGCAGGAACTCGATCGGATGGAATTCCACGTCTACGAGACCAAGGAGACCGTCCGCGCGGTCGAGCGTCCGATCGTCATCATCACCAGCAACAACGAGAAGGAACTGCCCGACGCGTTCCTGCGGCGCTGCTTCTTCCACTATATCAAGTTTCCCGACCGCGACACGATGCAGGCGATCGTCGACGTCCATTTCCCCGGGATCCAGCGCATGCTCGTCTCGCGCGCGATGGACCTGTTCTACGACGTCCGCGACGTCCCCGGGCTCAAGAAAAAGCCCTCGACCTCCGAGCTGCTCGACTGGCTCAAGCTGCTGCTGCACGAGGATATGCCGCTCGAGACGCTGCAGAACCGCGATCCGACCAAGGCGATCCCGCCGCTGCACGGCGCACTGCTCAAGAACGAACAGGACGTGATGCTGTTCGAACGCCTCGCCTTCATGGCGAAGCGGCAGAAGAACCAGGGGTAGCTTCGGGAGCGACGAGACAGCCGCGGCCGGAACGGTCCGCCTGAGCGACGCTGAAAACGCGGCTTTAATCAGTTGCGCGCTATTGCTCCGGGTGTGCGTCACCACCTGCCCCTCCCCGCGGCATACGCGTTGCTTGCGATCCTGGGCGTCGCGGTCTGGATCCGGATCCTATCGGCCCATGGCGGGCTGTGGGTCGACGAGGCGTGGTCTGCGGTGCTGGTGGCGAATGTGGACACACCCTTGGACGTGTTCACCTCGATCAACCACGATAATAATCACCATCTGAACAGCCTGTGGATGCAGGCGGTTGGCTATGCCACGCCGCCGCTGGCCCTGCGCGCGCTGTCGATCGTCACCGGTGCCGCCACGGTGCTGGTCGTCGCCGCGATCGGTGCGCGGCGCTCCACGGCGCATGCGCTGGTCGGCGCGGCGCTATTCGCGCTGTCGCCGATCCTGGTCAATTATGGCAGCGAAGCGCGCGGCTATGCGCCGATGCTGCTGTGCGCCTTGGGTGCGATCCTGGTCGCCGCACGCTGGCTCGACGCCCCCGCCCCTGCGCCCCGCCATCCGCCGGGGCTGCTCGCGCTGCTGACCATTCTCGGACTCCTGTCGCAGTTGACGATGCTGTTCTTCGTGGTTGCGATTGCCGCCTGGGTCGCGCTGACGCTGCGCCAAAGGTTTTCCACCGGGACGGCCGCCGCGATGACCGCGCGGCTGATGCTGCCGAGCGTCGTTGCGGTCATGCTCGTCTTCACGCTGGTCTTCGGCGCCGCGGCCGCAAGCCCCGGCGGCATGCAGGTCGGCGACTATGTGCCCTTCTCGTTCGCCAGCCTGGTCGATGCGCTGCAGGTCATGCTGGCGACGACGCTCGGCGCATCCGCCTTGCCCCGTTGGTGGATCGCGGTGCTCGCGCTCACACTATGCGTCGCCGCAATGGTCGCCGTCGCGCATCGACGCCCCATGGCGTGGCTGGCAATGCTCGCAATTGCCGGGCTGCCGATCGCCCTCGCCACGCTTCACATCGCCAACACAGGAATGCCGCGCTACTTCCTGCTATCCAGCGTCGCGGTCCTGTTGCTCCTGACTGACCTGATCGCCACCGCGCTGACGAAAGGCCCCCGGTCAAAGATATTGGCCGCGCTCGCCCTCACTCTCCTCGCGATCGGCATGAACCACGACATCGCGCAGGACATTAAGCGACGACGCGGCGATATCGATGCCGCCATCGCCGATATGCGCATCGAAGCGCCGGGCGGCGCGCGCGTTCAGGTCGATCACCTCCAGCCGGTTGCCCCGCTTCGGGTCGCCGCGGCGACGGCGCGCTATCCGCTCGCGCTGACAAGCGACTGCCGGCGTGCGCAATTCGTCTTTGTCGATCTCGACGACGGCGGCGCGGCGGCGGCCACGACGCGACGCTGCGGACGCGTCTATACGCTTCGGACCATGCGCCGCCGGGGCATGCTGTCGGGAACCGACTGGGCGCTTTACGGACTACCCCGCGCGCGCAACGCCTTGTCGACTAATCCATATTGAGGCTGGCGCATCGTCATGCCATTAACCAAAGGCGGCAACATGGCGGTCATGGGACGGCCTTTAGGATCACGGGATGAATCGCTTCAGTCGCGCCCTTCTCTCCGCTGTCCTCACGATCGGCGCGGGGTCCGCTGCACAGGCATCGCTGCTCGACTATGTCGGGCAGTGCGTTCCGTTTGCGCGGGCGGCCTCGGGGATCGAGATCTATGGCGATGCCTGGACATGGTGGCGTCAGGCCGATGGCCGCTACGAGCGCACGCATCGGCCGAAGACGGGCTCGGTCATCGTTTTTGCGAAGACGGCCCGCCTGCCGATGGGGCATGTCGCGGTCATCAGCCGCGTCGTCGAGAAGCGCGTCGTGATGCTGACCCATGCCAATTGGTCGCGCCAGAACGGCGAACGCGGTCATGCCGAACAGGACGTCACGCTGTTCGACGTCTCGCCAGCCAATGACTGGAGCCGCGTGAAGGTCTGGTACAAGGATGTCGACGGCCTCGGCGGCGGCATCTACCCCGTCTACGGCTTCATCCACGGCGACGTGCGACCCGCGGCTGAACTGACCAGTCGCAATCCCGATTATGTCGGCGCGCTGATCGACGCATACGTCCCGGGCAGCTGACCGCGCATACCCGATCCTCGACTCGCCCCTCGACTTCGCGGGGCTGGAGAGGCAGGATAGGGCGATGTTTCTCAATTTTCTCGACGAGCTGCGTAGCGCGGGCATCCCGGCCAGCCTCAAGGAGCATCTGCTCCTGCTCGAGGCGCTCGACGCCGAGGTGATCGAGCGCACATCCGAGGAATTCTATTACCTCTCCCGCGCGGTCTATGTGAAGGACGAGGGGCTGCTCGACCGCTTCGACCAGGTCTTCGCCAAGGTCTTCCGCGGGCTCGCCACAAGCTATGGCACGACGCCGACCGACATCCCCGAGGATTGGCTGAAGGCGGTCGCCGAGAAATTTCTCACCCCCGACGAGATGGCCGCGATCCAGTCACTGGGCTCGTGGGACGAGATCATGGAGACGCTCAAGAAGCGGCTCGAGGAACAGCAGGGACGCCATCAGGGCGGCAACAAATGGGTCGGTACCGGCGGCACCTCCCCGTACGGCAATGGCGGCTACAACCCCGAAGGCGTGCGCATTGGCGGCGAGAGCCGGCACAAGCGCGCGCTCAAGGTCTGGGACCAGCGCGAGTTCCGCAATCTCGACAACACCCGCGAACTCGGCACGCGCAACATCAAGATCGCGCTGCGACGCCTGCGCCGGTTCGCGCGCGACGGGGCCGCGGACGAACTCGACATCGACGGCACGATCGCCGGTACCGCACGTCAGGGCTATCTCGACATCGTCATGCGCGCCGAACGCCGCAATGCGATCAAGATGCTGCTGTTCCTCGATGTCGGGGGATCGATGGATCCCTTCGTCAAGCTTTGCGAAGAACTCTTCTCGGCCGCGACCACCGAGTTCAAAAATCTCGAATTCTATTATTTCCACAATTGCCCCTACGAGGGCGTGTGGAAGGACAACGCGCGCCGCTTCGCCGAGCGTACGCCCTTGTGGGACGTGCTCCACAAGTTCGGCCATGATTACAAACTCGTGCTGGTCGGTGACGCATCGATGAGCCCGTACGAGATCACCCATCCCGGCGGCTCGGTCGAGCATTTCAACGAGGAGCCGGGCGCGGTGTGGATGCAGCGCCTGACGACCACCTATCCGTCTGCGGCATGGCTCAACCCCGTGCCCGAGGCGCAATGGGGCTATTCGCAATCGGTCCGCATCATGCGCGAACTGATGACCGACCGCATGTACCCGCTGACACTCGCCGGTCTCGACGACGCGATGCGTGAACTGACCCGCAAGCGCTAAGGCCCCGCCTGCGCGATCCCGTAACGGAACCGTCATGGACCCGGTCGGTTTAGCGTGCATCATCCCTGTGCGAGGAATAGCTTATGTCGTCGATCCCGAATTCCGCCATGCCCCATGCCAAGGTCAAGCATGACGACGACGCCGCGCCGGCCCCCGCCGCGAAGGGCGACTGGATGGACGATGCGACGGACGCGGCAAAGGCCGGCATCGCCACCGCCACCGACGCGGTGAAGTCGCACCCGAAGACCGCGATCGCGGTCGGCGCCACGCTGGTCGCCGGCATTGCCGCCGCGATTGCCGCACCTGCGCTCCGCGCAAAGGACGCACCGGAAAAGAAGACCCCGCCAAAGCCCGCGCCCAAGAAGCCCGGCAAGCCGAAAAAGGCT
>NZ_JPJC01000091.1:0-9028 GCF_000733135.1 Sphingomonas sp. FUKUSWIS1 | reverse complement strand
GGAGCGTCCGCACCGCCATATAGGCGAACCCTTCCGCCTCCAGCGCATCGCCGTTCCACCCAAGCGCGTCCGTCGCCTCAACGCCGAGCCCGGTCACCGCGGCGATCATGGCCAGCATCGTCGGATTGTGACGTCCACCGCCCGCGACCAGCAGCCGCTTGGGTCGCGCGGGCAGATGCCGTACCGCATCCGCAACCGTCTGCGCGGTGAATGCGGTCAGCGTTGCCGCACCATCCGCCGCCGACAGTCCGCGTGCCGGCTGTATGGTAAAGTCATTGCGATCGAGCGACTTGGGCGGCGGTGCATCGAAGAACGGGTGATCGAGCATCGCCGTCAGTACCGTCTCGTCGACGCGCCCCGCCGCCGCCAGCGCGCCCCCCTTGTCGTAGCGCGCGCCCGTCTCCGCCTCGACCCAGCTGTCGATCAGGCCGTTCGCCGGCCCCGTATCGAACGCGACCAGCGAGTCGTTGCCATTTGTCGCACCGGGAATGAAGGTGATGTTGCCGACCCCGCCCAGGTTCAGCACCGCGACCGGCCCGTCGAGCGTGGACGCCAGCGCCGCATGGTAGACCGGCAGCAGCGGCGCGCCCTGCCCCCCCGCCGCCACATCGGCCGACCGGAAATCGGATACCGTCGTGATCCCCGTCGCGCGTGCCATCGCAGCGCCGTCGCCGATCTGCCAAGTCCAGCCGCGATCGGGCCGATGCGCGATCGTCTGTCCGTGGAACCCGATCACATCGATCTCCGCCGCGGCGACACCGGCATCCGCCAGCAGCTTGTGTACCGCGAAGACATGCGTACGCGTGATGAGATCGCCCGCGGCGACGATCGGCGGACTGGCGCGCGGCCGATCGAACGTCAGCGCCATACGTGTCGCGTCGGACAGCTCCGCGCGCGCCGCATCCGAATAAGGCTCCCCACGGAACGCGATGGGGCGGACCATCGCCTCGCCATCGGTCTCGATCAGCGCGGCGTCGATCCCGTCGAGCGACGTCCCCGACATCAATCCAATCGCCAGCATTTTGGGTCCCTTTCCCTGTCCTCAGACCCGGCCATGACGGATCGCATCTCGACCGCCTAGAAAAAACCGAACTTTGCGCCTATGTGCGCGGCTCCCATGGCAACCATACTCCCCACTCCGCCCAAGATCGGCATGGTCTCGCTCGGCTGTCCGAAGAACCTCGTCGACAGCGAGCGGATTCTCACGCAGCTGCGCGGCGACGGCTATCAGATGTCGCCCGACTATGCCGGTGCCGACGTTGTCCTCGTCAATACCTGCGGCTTTCTCGATTCGGCGAAGGAAGAAAGCCTCGAGGCGATCGGTGAAGCCATTGCCGAGAACGGCCGCGTCATTGTCACCGGCTGCATGGGCAAGGAAGCGGACGCGATCCGCGCGCGCTTCCCGCAGGTGCTCGCGATCACCGGTGCGCATGAATATGAGCAGGTCGTCGGCGCGGTCCACGAAGCCGCCCCGATGCCGCCGTCCGCGTTCCTCAACCTGATCCCGGATGCCGGGCTCAAGCTGACGCCGCGCCACTACAGCTATCTGAAGATCTCGGAAGGCTGCAACCATCGCTGCTCCTTCTGCATCATCCCGAGCCTGCGCGGCGATCTCGTCAGCCGCCGCCCCGACGCGATCTTGCGCGAAGCCGAAAAGCTCGTCGCCGCGGGCACGAAGGAACTGCTGGTCATCAGCCAGGATACGTCGGCCTATGGCGTCGACCTGCGCCACTCGGTCTGGCCGCTGAAGGGTGGCGGCGAGGTTCGTGCGCACATGACCGATCTCGCGCGCGAACTCGGCAAGATCGCACCGTGGGTACGGCTGCATTACGTCTACCCCTATCCGCACGTCGACCACGTCATACCGTTGATGGCGGAGGGCCTGGTGCTGCCCTATCTCGACATCCCGTTCCAGCATGCCGCGCCATCGGTGCTGCGCCGGATGAAGCGCCCCGGCAATGATGCCAAGGTGCTCCAGCGCATTCACAAATGGCGTGAGATCGCGCCCGACATCACGATCCGCTCGACCTTCGTCGTCGGCTTCCCCGGCGAGACCGAGGAGGATTTCCAGTATCTGCTCGACTGGCTCGACGAGGCGCAGCTCGACCGCGTCGGCGCGTTCCGGTTCGAACCGGTCGAGGGCGCGGCGGCCAACCTGCTGCCGGACCATGTGCCCGAGGCGCTCAAGGAAGAGCGGTACGCCCGGATCATGGAAAAGACTGCGGCGATCTCGGCAGCGAAGTTGCAAGCCAAGATCGGCCGGACGCTCGACGTGATCATCGACGTAGTCGACGACGAGGGGGCGACGGGTCGCTCACAGGCGGATGCGCCCGAGATCGACGGCGAGGTCTTCCTGCGCGACGCAGGTCACCTGACGGTCGGCGACATCGTACCCGTGACGATCGAGGATGCCGACGACCATGATCTGTACGGCGTGCCGGTCTGACGCGCCTGCGTCGGTCTTGACGCAACGGTACTACCCCAAGGTGCACGCGAAAACGCCTGCACCTTGGGGCTCACACGTTCAGACGACGTTGCGACCGGTGAACAGCTTCACGAGCACCACGATCACCGCGATCACCAGCAGGATGTGGATCAACCCGCCCGCGACGTGAAAGGCGAAACCGGCAAGCCAGAGGACGAGCAAGATGACGGCGATGGTCCAGAGCATGGCAGTTCCCAATCTGTTGTGATGACGTGATCGATGCCGCTGAAACGTCCCCGCACTCGAGCGTGTTCCGCCGTTTAACCTGATATGGGTTAAGCTCCTCAGCTGGCTCGACATTAAGTTGCGGCGTTGCACCGCCACCCGCCTTCTGCTTCGATGTCGCCATGCTGTTTCGCCTGTTCACGCTCGCCGCGCTCGCGCTTCCCCTCCCAGCCATCGCCCAGTCGCTCACGCCTGCGGAAACCTCGCAGATCGATACGCTCGTTGCCGGTTCGCTCCGCGATACGGGCGTCCCGTCCGCATCGATCGCGATCGTGCGCGGCGGGCGGATCATATTCGCCAAGGCCTATGGCAAGCCGTCGGAAACGATCGCCGTGGCGGATCCGGCGTTGCCCTACCAGATCGCGTCGATTTCGAAGCAATTCACCGCCGCCGCGATCCTGCTGCTCGAGGATGAGGGCCGGCTGAGCCTCGACGATACGGTGGCAAAATATGTCCCCGGCGTGACCGGCGGCGACCGCATCACGATCCGCCAGTTGCTCAGCCACACCTCGGGCCTGCAGGACTATTGGCCGCAGGATTACAGCTTTGCGGCAATGGCGACCCCCGTCACGCCGCAGCAGATCGTCGATCGCTGGGGGAAGAAGCCGCTCGATTTCGAGCCGGGCACGCAGTGGCAATATTCCAACACCGGCTATGTCGTCGCGGGCCTGATCGTCGAGAAGATCGCGAAACAACCGCTGCTCGACTTCCTGCAGCAGCGCATCTTCAAGCCGCTCGACATTCGCGCACTCGATCAGGACAAGGCGATCGGCAAGGGCTTTCCACAAGGCTATGGCCGTTTCGCGCTCGGGCCCGTCCGTCCCGAGACGCCGAGTGCGCCGGGCTGGCTCTATGCCGCGGGCGAGCTGTCGATGAGTGCGCGGGACCTCGCCAAATGGGACGTAGCGCGGCTTACCCGCACCACGCTGCCCGCGGACGACTGGGCGGCGCAGGAGACCCCTATCAGGCTCGTCGACGGATCGACCAATGGCTATGGCCTCGGCGTCTCGACTGGCACCACCAACGGGCGTCGCTACGTCGAGCATAGCGGCGAGGCGGTCGGTTTCCTGTCCGAGAACATCGTGTATCCCGACGATCAGGCGGCGATCGTCGTGCTTACCAACAGCTGGTTCAGCGATGCGGTCGGCCGCATCTCGAGCGGGATCGCGAAGATCGTCCTGCCACCCCCCGCCGCGAGCGCAGAAGATGCCGCCGCCCTGCCCAGGGCACGCGCAGTCTACGATCAGCTCCGCACCGGCACGCTCGACCGCAGCCGCCTGACCGAGGACGCCAATTTCTATTTCAAGCCGGTCGCGCTCGCGGACTATAAGTCGAGCCTCGGCGCGCTCGGCGAACCGACCGGTTTTGCGCAGACCGGCCGCGCCCGCTTGCGCGGCGGCTTCGTCAACCGCACCTATCGCATCACCTATCCCGACCGTACGCTCTCGCTCAGCACCTATGCCGAACCCGGTGCGAGCGGCCGGTACGAACAATTCCTCGTGGCTCCCTCTCAGTAACTGGCACGCAATGACCGATTTCTCTTCCCTGCTTCAGCCCGACCGCGGCCAGCCCGCCACGCCGATCCACGTCGTCCGTCCGGAGGAGTTTGCGAGCTGGCTCGGTGCTCAGCCGCCGCGCATCCGCACCGCGGTCGCGGCGCATGGCCTGACCGGCAAGCCCGGCGACCGCGCCGTGCTGCCCGGCGACGCCCCTGACACATGGTCGATGCTGCTCGTCTGTGACGAGGCGATGTCGTCGCCGTGGCGGATCGCCTCGCTCGGTGCCACACTCCCCGCGGGCACCTACCGCCTCGCGCAGGGCAACGTGGGGGGTGCCGGACTCGGCTGGATGCTCGCACAGCATCAGTTCGATCGCTATCGCAAGCCCGCCGCGAAGCCTGCGCGCGTGTTGCTGACGAGCGAAGTCGCGTCGATCGAGCCGACGATCCGTCTTGCCGAGGCGACCGCAATGGTCCGCGACCTCGTCAACACCGGCGCATCGGATCTCGGTCCCGCCGAGCTCGAGACGGCGGTCGAAGCGCTCGCCGCACGGCATGGCGCGACCGTGACGACGACGCGCGGCGACGCGCTCGCCAGCGGCTATCCGATGATCCACGCGGTCGGCCAGGCA
Organism: Sphingomonas sp. FUKUSWIS1; assembly: GCF_000733135.1. NCBI lineage: Bacteria > Pseudomonadati > Pseudomonadota > Alphaproteobacteria > Sphingomonadales > Sphingomonadaceae > Sphingomonas > Sphingomonas sp. FUKUSWIS1. The sequence continues at coordinate 4,188 of NZ_JPJC01000091.1, read as the reverse complement.
GCATCGGAGGCACGCGCGCCCCGGCTGATCGAGCTCGAATGGGGCGACCCCACGCACCCGCGCGTTGCGCTGGTCGGCAAGGGCGTCTGCTTCGACTCGGGCGGCCTGGACATCAAGCCGTCGGCGGGCATGCGGCTGATGAAGAAGGACATGGGCGGCGCCGCGCACACGCTCGCCCTGGCCGGGCTGGTGATGGGGGCGAAGCTCCCCGTCCGGCTCCACCTGCTCATCCCCGCGGTCGAGAATGCGATTGCCGGAAATGCCTTCCGCCCGGGCGACGTACTCGACACGCGACAGGGCATGACGGTCGAGAATACCAATACCGATGCCGAGGGGCGGCTCGTTCTCGGCGACGCACTGACCCGCGCGGTCGAGCACCGCCCTGCGCTGGTCCTCGACTTCGCGACGCTGACGGGCGCGGCGCGTGTCGCGCTCGGCCCCGATCTTCCGCCGCTGTTCACCGACGACGAGACGCTCGCGGCCGAGCTGATCGCCGCCAGCCATGACCAAGCCGACCCGCTCTGGCGGATGCCGTTGTGGAACGGGTATGACGACATGCTCAAGTCGGACATCGCCGATCTGGTCAACGCGCCCGATGGCGGTTTTGCCGGCGCGATCACCGCGGCGCTGTTCCTGCGCCGCTTCGTGCCGCCCGGCATCGCCTGGGCGCATCTCGACGTGTTCGCCTGGCGCCCGATTGCGAAGCCCGGCCGCCCCAAAGGGGGCGAGGCCTATGCCTTGCGCGCCGCCTTCGCGATGCTGAGCACGCGGTACGGCGCCCCCTGACCAAAGGCCTGACGCGGCACGCCCGACGATAGGGCGTGCCGCGCTCTCGGCGGGTCAGCCGACGCTGTCGATGCTCGCCGCGGCCTCGATGATCGGGACGAACTTGTCCGCAGTCAGGCTGGCGCCACCGACCAGCGCGCCGTCGACATTCGCGGTCGTTAGGATCGCCGCGGCATTGCTGCCCGTCACCGACCCGCCATAGAGGATCCGCACGCCCGCTGCCGCATCGCCGATCAGCATACGCAGCTTCGCCCGCGCGATCGCATGAATCGCGGCGATCTCGTCGAGCGTCGGGGTGCGTCCGGTGCCGATCGCCCAGCGCGGCTCATAGGCCAGCGTGAACCAGCTCCCGTCCGCATTGTCGGGCACCGACTTCTCGATCTGCGCCTGCACGACACGTTCGGCCCGGTCGGCATCGCGTTCGGCCTCGGTTTCGCCGCAGCACAGGATGACGCGCAGCCCCTGCCGCCGCGCCGCCGCCGCCTTCGCCCAGGCGTCGTGGCTGGTTTCGTGCTGGTCAGCACGGCGTTCCGAATGACCGACGATCGTGAAGCGCGCACCCGCTTCCTTCACCATCCCCGCCGAAACGCAACCCGTATGCGCGCCCGAATCGGCCTCGTGCACATCCTCGGCACCGATCGCGAGCGCCGGCGCGCGATCAGCCGCCGCGGCGATCAGCGTGAAGGGCACGGCAATTTCCACATCGACGTCCGGCGCCGCCGCCGCCGCCGCCGCGATCGCGTCGAGTTCGGCCAGCGCCGCGCGCGACCCGTTCATCTTCCAGTTTCCCGCTACCAACTTGCGCCGCATCGCACTCTCCCGATCATCATCGGTCCCGGATAGCGCCGACACGGAACGGCACAAGCTTGAAGCGCGCCGATGCGCACCGTAAAGCGGAAGGAACTCAGTCCCTGTCGATCGGCCATTCATGCTCAGTTTCTTCCGCCGCCTCACCCAGTCGAGGTTCGGCGTGATCATCACCTTCGGCCTCCTCGGCGTCATCGCACTCGCCTTCGCGGCGGGTGACATGACCGGGTTGGGCGGCGGAACAAGCGGCATCGCCGCCGACGACGTTGCCACGGTCGGCAAGGCGGACGTGACGGCGAACGAGCTTCGCACGCGTGTCCAGACCGAGATAGAAGGTTTCCGCCAGCAGCAGCCGACGCTCGACATGGCGAGCTATGTCCAGCAGGGCGGCTTCGACGGCACGCTGGATCGCATCACGGCGAGCCTCGCGCTCGAGCAGTTCGGCCGGCAGCAGGGCATGGTCGTCAGCAAGCGCGCGGTCGACGGGCAGATTGCCAGCATCCCCGCGCTGCAGGGCCCGACCGGCAAGTTTGATCCGTCCCTGTATCAGCGCGTGCTGGTCGAACGGAAGCTGACCGACGCGCAGATCCGTGCCGACATCGTCCGCGACACCTATGCGCAGCAGCTGATCCTGCCGACGCGCGGCGCGTCGCAGGTCCCGAGCCAGCTCGCCCTCCCCTTCGCCTCTTTGCTGCTCGAGAAGCGCAGCGGTCTGGTGGGCTTCATCCCGACCGCCGCGGTGCCCGCCGGCCCTGCGCCGACCGACGCCGAACTGAACGCCTTCTATCGTCGCAACGTCGCGCGCTACACGATCCCCGAACGCCGCGTCATCCGCTACGCCGTCGTCGACGCGGCGCAGGTGAAGGCGCAGGCCGTCCCGACCGACGCCGAAATCGCCGCGCAATATCAGCAGGATCGCGCGCGCTATGCCCCGACGGAGAAGCGCACGATCACGCAGGTCGTCGTCGCCGATCAGGCGGGTGCAGCCGCGATTGCTGCCAAGGTGAAGGCCGGAACCGCGATCGCCGATGCCGCCCGCGCCGCCGGGCTCGAGGCATCGACCCAGACGGGTGTGGAGAAGGCCGCCTATGCCGGCACGACCAGCCCGCAGGTCGCGAATGCCGTGTTCGCGGCAGCGAATGCCGCGGTCGTCGGCCCCGTCCGTACGCCGCTCGGCTGGACGATCGCTCGCATTGATTCGATCCAGAACGTCCCCGCCAAGACGCTCGACCAGGCACGGGGCGAGATCGCCACAGCACTCAGCGCGCAAAAGGCGCAGGCAGCGCTCGGCAAGATCCATGACGCGATCGACGACGGCCTGTCGGACAATGCGACGTTCGACGAGATCATCGCGGACTGCAAGCTGACCGCGATCACCACGCCCGGCCTCGTCGCCAACGGCACCAACCCCGACGCGCCCGCCACCCAGCCCGACGCCGCTCTAGCGCCGATCGTCAGTGCCGCGTTCCAGGCCGCCGAGGGCGATGCGCCGCAGATGGTCCAGACCGGGTCGGACGGCAGCTTCGCGGTCGTCGCGCTCGGCCGCGTCGTTCGCGCCGCACCCCGTCCGCTCGCACAGGTCCGTCCTGCCGTGATGCGCGACCTGATGGCCGACCGCGCCGGCCAGGCCGCCCGCAAATATGCCAATGCCGCACTGGCCCGGATCAACAAGGGCATGCCGCTGCAACAGGCGCTGGGGCAGTCGGGCTTCCTAGTCCCACCCGCGCGCCCCGTCACGGCGTCGCGCGCACAGATCATGCAGAACCCCGAAAACACCCCGCCCGTGCTGCGCCTGATGTTCAGCATGGCGCAGGGTACCGCCAAGACGATCGCCGGCCCCGATGGCTGGTTCGTGGTCAAACTCGACAAGATCGATCGCGGCAACGCGACCGGCAACCAGGCGGCGATCCAGGCCGCTCGCGGTTCGATCGCGCGCAGCGTCGGTCGCGAATATGTCGACCAGTTCGTCAAGGCCGTCCGCGCGCAGGTCGGCGTGAAGACCAATCCGAAGGCCGTCGCCCGCGTCCGTGCCGAACTGCTGGCACAGGGTGGTTCCAATAACTGAGCTCGCACGCGCGGCGCTCGCCGCCGGACGCCCCGCCCTTGTCTGGCGGCGGCAGGTCGCCGACACGGAGACGCCGGTCGCCGCCGCCCTCAAGCTCATTGAGCCGGGGCGTGGCGACTTCCTGCTCGAATCGGTCGAGGGCGGCGCAACGCGTGGACGGCACAGTCTGATCGGCCTCGCGCCCGATCTGCTGTTTCGTGCCGCGGGTCATCGTGCCGAGATCAACCGTCACTGGTCGACCGATCGCGAGGCGTTCGAACCCTGTGCGCTGCCCACGCTCGATGCCCTGCGCGCTCTCGTCGCCGAATGCCGCAGCGACGTCCCGGAAGAGCTGCCGCGCGCGCTCGCCAGTCTGGTCGGGTATTTCGGCTATGAGACGGTCGGCCTGGTCGAGGCCTTGCCGCAACCCGACCGCGACCCGCTCGGCCTGCCCGACATGATCTTCGTGCGTCCCTCGGTGGTTCTTGTTTTCGACCGGCTCGCCGACGCGCTGTTTCTGGTCGCCCCCGCCTGGCCGGATCCCGCGATGG
>NZ_JPJC01000090.1:15000-20080 GCF_000733135.1 Sphingomonas sp. FUKUSWIS1 | reverse complement strand
CGTCTTCGTCCGCGCCGACGTCACGACATTGAGATCACCCGCCAGGTTGGTGACCAGATCCGCCTTGTCCTGCGGCTTCAGCGCCCGGTAGAATTCGCCCGCCTGCGCGAAGTTGTTGGTCTTGGCGACTGGCTTCGCATCGACGGTCGCGTCGATGCCATAGGGCGCGGCACGGAAGCGGGCATCGGTCGACTTTGCCGCGGTCGCCGCCGGGAAATAATTCACGTCGGACGCGCGGTTGGCGTGGTCGAGCTGGCCGTCCTGGTAATTGTTGACGACGCTCGCGAGCGGACGATTGACCGGCAACTGCATCGCATTGGCGCCGATGCGATAGCGCTGCGTGTCCGAATAGGAGAACAGCCGCCCCTGCAGCATCCGGTCCGGCGACGCCTCGATCCCCGGCACGAGGTTGGCAGGCGCGAACGCCGACTGCTCGGTATAGTCGAAGAAGTTGGTCGGCACCTTGTTGAGCGTCATCTCGCCGATCTTGCGGAACGGCACGCCCAGCCATTCCTTGGTGTCGTCGAACGGATTATAGTCGAGCTTGGCAAACGCCGATGCCGACATCGTCTGCACCATCAGGTCCCAGACGGGGAAATTGCCCTTGCCGATCTCGCCATAGAGATCGTCGGTCAGGTAGTTCCAGGTCGCGGTCGCCACCTGCGCGCCGTTCAGGTTGCGCACGCCCTGGCGGCTGATCCAGCGGAACTTGGCGAACATTGTTTCGCCCTTGGCATTGACCAGCTTGAAGGCATGGACGCCGTTGCCGTCCATCGTCCGGTAGGATGCCGGCGTACCGAGGTTCGAATAGACATGCGCGAGCATATTGGTCGCCTCGGGCGTCGCCGAGAAGAAGTCGAAGAAGCGATTGGGGTCCTGCTTGTTCGTCACAGGCGAGGGCTTGAGCGCGTGGATCATGTCCGGAAACTGGATCGCGTCACGGATGAAGAAGATCGGCAGGTTGTTGCCGACCAGATCCCAATTGCCCTGATCGGTATAGAATTTGGTCGCAAAGCCGCGCGGATCCCGCATGCCCTCTGGGCTGCCCGAGGGGTGGATCACGGTCGAGAAGCGGACGAACACCGGCGTCTGCTTGCCGGGCATGAACAGCGATGCGTCGGTGATGCTCGAAATGTCCGCGGTCGCGGTGAAGACGCCGTGGGCACCGGTTCCGCGGGCATGGACGACGCGCTCGGGCACGCGCTCCCGGTCGAAGCGTGCGAGCTTCTCGATCAGCGTCGTGTCCTCGAGCAGGACGGGGCCAAGGTCACCCGCCGCCTTCGAATGGCGGTTCTCGCCGATCGGCGCACCATTGTCGCGGGTCATCTGCGGTGCGGCGACACTGGCCGAATCACCCTTGGCTTCGACCGTGCCGGCCACACCGGCCTGCGCCAGCGCGGGCTTGCCGGCGCTGGACGGTGCCGCAGCGGTCGTCATGCGGGTTTCCGCCTGCGTCTCGGCCGGCGCCACCGTCTGCGCGGCAACCGGCTGAATCATGGCACCAGCCGATGTCGCAGCCAGCAGCATCGCCGTCACGGCCTGACGGCTCTTCACGTTCTTCATCTCGATCCCTTAATCCTGCATGCCATCAGCGTGGCATCCCCGCACAGAGCGTGCGGCACCGCCGCCTCCTGATCGAGGACGCGCATCGCGCCAAACGGAGCTTCTGGATCACAGCAATCGAGCAGGACGATCGAGCCGCCATCGTGCCGCTCGCCGGACGATTGCCGAACGATCCTGACCGGGATAGACCGGCGCCGCTGACCTGTTCGATCCGAGCAGGACGGCATGATCGCGTCGGTGCCCCGGAAGGGGCTTAATAGGGAACGCGGTGAGGGTGGTTCGCCACCTGAAGCCGAGGCTGTCCCTGCAACTGTAAGCGGCGAGCGCGATGCATTTCGCTTCTTCCTGCAAAGGAAGGGGCAGCCACTGGGCCAGACGTTGCGTCATGAGGGCCTGGGAAGGCCGTGTATCGTGTGGTGACCCGTGAGCCAGGAGACCTGCCGGCGTCTGGTCGCTCTTGCCTGGCCCAGGGGGTGGCCGCGGCACGGTACTCCGTCGAGCGACGACGTGTGCGGTGGGGACCGCACGGGCATGCGTGCCGGTCGCAATCGCGTCCGGCTGGCGCGGATGTCGGCCGTTCGCGGGAGGTCCCTGCCGGGTTCGCCAGACGCCCGGGGGATTACCGTAATGCCGTTCCTATTGTCTCGCCTCGCGCTCGCGGGGGCTATTCTGTCGCCTGTCTTCGCAGCACAAATCCACGCCCAGTCCGTGCCGGATCCCGATACCAAGGACATCCTGATCGTCGGACAGCATGCCCAGGACACGCTCACCACGCCGAATGCGACCGGCAGCCGCCTGGGCCTCACGCCGCTCGAGACCCCCGCGACGCTCTCGGTCATCGATGGCGCCACGATCCGCGCGCGTGGCGACCTGTCCGTGATCGACGCGACGAGCCGCGCACCGGGCATCAGCAACGCGGGCAATCCCGGTAATGGCGGCACCGCACTCGCCGCGCGGGGGTTCAGCGGTCAGGGCTCCGTGCTCCAGCTCATCGACGGCATCAGGCTGTTCCCGGCGGCCGGCACGATCACCTTTCCGACCGATCCGTGGATGGTCGAGCGGATCGACATCCTGAGCGGCCCGGCCTCCGTGCTCTACGGCCAGGGCGCACTGGGCGGCGCGGTGAATGTCCTGATGCGCAAACCCGATACGCAGCGGACGCACGTGGAGGGCGAGATCGGCTATGGCTCGCAGGACAGCTTCCATGTCGCGGCGGGCGCAGGGGGGCCGATCACCGAGCGCCTCTCCTACCGCATCGACGGCAGCTATCGCCGGTCCGACGGCTATGTCGATCGTGGCCAGTCGCGCAGCCATGCCGTCTCGGGCACGCTTCGCTGGGCACCGACCGACACGCTCGTCGTCACCGCGCGGGACGATTATGGCGACCAGAAGCCGATGCGCTATTTCGGCACGCCGCTGATCGAAGGACGGCTCGACGACCGCATCCGGGAGCGCAACTACAACACACGTGACGGCGTCATCCGCTACCGGGACAACCGTACCAGCCTGCAGCTCGACTGGACGCCGAGCGATGCGGTCACCGTCAGCAACCAGGCCTATCGCCTCACCTCCAAACGCTCCTGGCGCAATCTCGAAACCTATTGCTGGATCGCCGCGGACGGCGTCTGCGCCAACGGCAGCGGCAACACCGGCACTCCCGGCAGCATCCTGCGCACCGACATGACCGGCATCGTCCACGACCAGACGCAGTGGGGCGATCAGGGGAGCGTGACGTTCAGGACGGACGTCGCCGATGGCGTCGGCAACGACCTTGTCATGGGCTTCGACGTCAACCTCATCAAGCTGACCTACTCCCACAATTTCGGGTCTGATCCCCAGGTTTCGGAGGTCGATCCCTTCGCGTTCGATCCCGGTCTGATCGTCGACACGCAAGGCATCGCACCGCGCTACCGCACGCGCACGACCGAATATGCGGTCTTTGCCGAGGATCGGCTTAAGCTCGGCACGCACGTCTCGATCGTTGGCGGCGTGCGCTACGAGCGCGACACGATTCGCCGCTGGTCGATCGACTATCCGGGCGGCGCCGGTACCGAGACGTTCGTGCTCGACAAGCGGCTGCACAATCTGACCTGGCGGATCGGGAGCGTCTATCAGCCGATCCCGATGGTGTCGCTCTATGCGCAATATGCCACCGGCGTGGACCCGCTGGGGACGCTGACGACCTATTCGACCGGGCAGGTGCAGTTCAGCAACGCGGTCGGCGACCAGGTCGAGGTCGGCGCCAAGGCAGTGTTCCTCGACGGTCGCGGCAACGCCACCCTCGCCGCCTACCGCATCGTCAAGAAACGCCTGCTGGCGCAGCTGACCCCGACGAGCCCGGTCGAGCAGGTAGGCCAGCGATCGGCCAGGGGTATCGAGGCCGCGGTATCGCTCGATCTGCCTTACGGTGTCGGGATCGATGCGAACGGCAGCATACTCGACGCGACGTTCGACGACTTCGTCTCCGGCGACACGCGCTTTGACGGCAATACCCCGCCGGACGTGCCCGAGACGCTCGCCAATCTCTGGCTGCGCTGGAACGCAACGCGTGCGCTCCAGGCGCGCGCCGGGCTGCGCTACGTCGGGCGCCGCTATTCGGACAACGCCAACAGCTTTCGCGTCCCCAGCTACACCATGGTCGATGCAACGCTCTCCTATGCAGTGACGCCACGGCTCGCGGTCGACATCCACGGCTACAATTTATTCGACCGAAACTATGCGATCAGCACGTACAACAACCAGCAATGGGTGCTCGGCCGTCCCCGCGCGATCGACGTCTCGCTTCGCGTCGGCTTCTAGCGCGCCCCGCGGCCGGCAGCCCTTGGGACGGGCCGCCGGCGATGTCGCCCCCCGGGAAAACCCCGGATAGCCGGTCGCGCGCGCGCCCGCCTAAGCCGCATGGCCACCCCATGAGGAGACATTGCGCATGCCGTTTTACCGGGCTTCCGAGCTGTTTACCCTCCGTCCCGTGCCGCCCACGCTCGGCAAGCCGGCATGGATGAACCTGCGCGCCGTGCCGCGGGCACCCTGGGCGGGGGAGCCGGAGGCACTGCGCGGGCCCGGCATCTACGGCATGTTCCATGACGACCGGCTCGTCTATGTCGGCCTATATGCCGGCAAGGCCGAGCGGCCCTTTGGCGGATCGGTCCTCGAGCGCTGGGAGAAGCACGTCACCTATCAGACGCTGCGCTCGCCCTATGTCACCTTCGCCCGTCGGCATCTCAAGCATCTGCATGCGCTCGCCGCCGCAGAGCCCAACGGACCGATCGAGACGATCGTTGCGATGCTGGCACTGAACGGCGATGAAAGCCCGCTTCTCCAGCGCAAGGGCGGCAGCTGCACCTTCGCCAAGGCGCAGCTCGCAGCCGCACACTGGGATGTGTTCGGGCCGGGGAACGAGGCCACGATGCTCGATCACCTCGGCTTCACCTATCTCCAATTGCCGCGCGACCTGGCCGCGACCATGCTCCCCGAGCCCGGGCAGCGGCCGAGCGCATGGGGGAAGAAGCACTGGCTT
>NZ_JPJC01000090.1:0-14777 GCF_000733135.1 Sphingomonas sp. FUKUSWIS1 | reverse complement strand
AGAGAGCGAGGCCGATGATGAAACCGATGGTGACGAGGAAGCGCTGCGCACCGAACCGACCGCCGCGCCGAACGAGCGCGAGGCGCTGCTCGACGATCTCGCCCGGCTCTGCCCCGGCGCGCTGGAGATCTATTATACTGACGTTCCCGATCTGCGCATCCGGCCGCGCTCGCACGCACGCCGGGTGCTGCTGAACGTCTTTGCACATGGCGGCGGGCTCGCCTGCAGGACCAAGGCGAGCGTGGCGGCCTGCCGCGCGCTCGGCTTCGATGCGAACGACGCGCCGGCGGGCGTGTCGATGAGCGCGGCGTTTCCGATCGACCTGTCCCGCCACTCCGCGGCGGATCTGTTCGCAGTCGCCGGTGCCGCCCTCCCCGGCGACTGACCAGCCGGTCGGGGGGGCCGGCCATTGCATGATGTGCCCTGGCGAGCCACAAGCCCGTCAGGGCGCCCGCCCTGCTGCGCAGACCTTCCGATTCCGCGTCTAAACGCGGTTGCCTATGGATCGCTCCAGCGCCTGGCCCCCCACAGGATCAGATCACGGCCGACGAACACGACGCACACGTCGCCAATGGCAAACGCCAGGCCCAGCCATGTCCATCCATGAGATAGCAGCAATGCGGGCCACGCGACGGCGAGCACGATCAGCAGCACGCCGATCGGCCGCGTCAGGCGGTTCCACCACCGCCGCGGCACGACCTGATGGCTGTAGACGATGACGCTGCCATCCTCCTGGTACCAGAGCTCGCGCACCTCGTGAATCGGATCAGGTCCTTCCGTCATCGTACGGCTGCGCCCGTTACGCGGTGACGATTCCGCGATCGCGAGACACTATGGGCTGGCATCGATACATTCCCGGGGCTGGCTCGCGATCATCATGGCCATCGCCGCCGCGCCGAAAACCCGGGAATTTCCCCGATGGCCTATCGGCGCCGGATGCGGCTAGGCAGCCCTCAATGCCGCTGCCTCCCTCTCCGCCCCGCCTCTCGATCGGTGCCGTAGCCGGCAAAACAGTGCCACGACTGGCCGACCTTCCCTGGCTCATCGGCTATGCAGCGGCGTTCGCGGCCGCGCACCAGGCCGCGGCAGGCTGGGGCGGTCAGGGCTTCTACTCGCTGCTCTATCCCGCCGCGGGCGTCAGGCTGGCGCTGCTGTGGAGCCGTGGCCCGCGGCTGACGCTGGCGGTGATGGCGACGGAACTGATCGTGCAGACGATCGCCGGCATCATCGTTCCGGGTCAGGCCGGCTGGCTGACCGCGGCAAACGGCGTCGCCCGGCCCGCGCTGACCTATGGCATCGTCGTCTGGCTGGTCCGCCACGTCGCGGCGCGGTCGCAATCGAGCCTCGGCGTCGCGCCGATGCCGCTCGGCCTCGCCGCAGTCACCGCGCCGGTCGCGGCGACCATGGCGGCGCTGCCCTGGACCTTGTTCAGTCCCGAATTAACGGGCGTCTCGGGCCTTCGTCAGACGGTGGCATCGCTGACAGGCTTTGTCGTCGGCGACCTGCTCGGCGTGTTGCTGATCGCCCCGCCCTTGCTCTGGGTGGTCCATGCGGGGCAGGACCGGCCCCGGGCACTGCACCGCCCGACGCTCCGCCAGCTTGCCGGACTGGCCGAAGCGGCCCTCGTCCTCGGCGCAGCGATCGCCGCGAGCACGCTGCTGGCAGAGATCGGGCTGGGCGTGCCCGCCGCCCCAGCGCTGCTCGCGGTCGCCTGGATCGGCTTGCGCTTCGGCCGCACCGCAGGCTGGTGCGCGATCGTGATCGTCGCGGCGATCGTCCTCCCCTTTACCGCGACCGAACTGCCCGTCGCCGAACGGCTCGCCTTGCACATGAGCCTCGCATCGATCGTCGTCGTCGGCTACCTCGCCGGCAGCTTCGCCGATGCGCAGGCGCGGGCCCAAAGCGACCTGTCGCGGCGCGACCGCATGCTGTTCCAGGCGGAACGGCTGAAGACGCTGCGCGCCATGTCGGTGGCGGTGATCCACGAGATCAGCCAGCCGCTTTCGACGCTGGCGATCGAGGCCAAGCACCTGCACGAGATCACCGTCGCCGCCGATCCGGACATCGCCCAGACCGCCGCGCTGATCGACCGCAAGGCGGCGGCGCTGTCCACTCTGGTCCGCCGGCTGCGCCGTTTCGGCGGTCGATCGGTCGACGAACCGAGCGCCCTGCCCCTGTCCGCGCTGGTCGAGACCGTCACGGCATTGACCCGTGCCGAGGCCAGGGCGGCGCGGGTCGTGGTGGAGGTGTCGCCCATCGATCCCGACTTGGTCGTCTTCGGCCAGGAGATTGAGCTCGCGCAGGCGGTGGTCAATCTGGTCCGCAATGCGGTGCAGGCGTGCGACGGTCGTGTCGCGCTCTCCGCCCATCAGAACGAGGACCGGGTCATGGTCATGGTCGCGAACCGCTGCCCCGATCGGCGGGAAGCACGCCCCGGCATGGGCGTCGGGGCGCTCGTGGCGCGGGCGATCGTCGAAGCCCATGGCGGCACGGTGGAGCGTGTCACGCACGCCGACGGCACCATCTGCGCGACGCTATCCCTCCCGCGCCCCGGAGCCGAGTCATGACACTCCCCGCCAATCAGCCGGATCGTGCCGCCGTCTATGTCGTCGATGACGACCATGACCTCGGCGCGGCCGTCGCACGACTGCTCTGCCGTCACGGTCATGCCGCCGAACCCTTTCTCGACCCGGTCATGCTGCTGTCGGTCTACGCAGAAGCACCGGCGCTGTGCATCGTCACCGACATCATGATGGGCGACCTCGACGGCTTCGGCTTTGCCGACCGCGTGCGGATGATCGACCCCGCGGTTGCGATCGTCTTCATGACCGCGTGGCCGACGACCGCGAATGCCGTGGATTCGGTGCGGCGCTATGGCGGCCTCGATTATCTGGAAAAGCCGCTCGACGAGACACGCCTCCTCAGCGCGGTCGACGAGGGGGTCGCGTGGTCCCGGCGCCAACGCAGCATCCGCGCACGAACCGCAGCCCTGTCGGCGCGCGAACGTCAGGTGTTCGACCTGCTCGTGCAGGGACATAGCAACAAGGCCGTTGCCGACATCCTCGGGCTCAGCCCCAAGACGGTCGAAGATCACCGCGCGGCCATCGTCGCCAAGACCGGTACCAACGGTCTTGCCCAGTTGATCGCGCTCGCGCGGTGACCGCATCCTTTGACGGAGGTTTCATGCCGACCACCACGGCGATCGACGAGACGATGATCGAACGGGCCATTCTCGACCTGCTCAAGACCCGCCGCGAGATCTATCCGTCGCATATCGTCGGCGAATTGCGGCGCAGCCATGCCGGACTGCCGTTGGACCGCACGCGCGACGTGCTCGAGCGCCTTTTCATCGAACGACGCGTCGCGCGCTTATGGCATCGCTACATGCTCCCGGCGGACGTCGAGGCGGTCCGCGCCAAGTGGCTCGGCCTGATCGAACGCCAGGCCGAACGGATCGACGCGGTCGCGGTCGATCCCGCAACGTCGCGCGACGCGCGGGATCTCGTGATGCGCTGGGACGGATGGTCGATGGAGGGGTGTGATTTTGCCGCCTGAGACGCTCTCGCCATCGCGCCTCGCCGCGTTCGAGCGGTGCCCGCGGCAATCGTGGCTGATGACGTTTCGGCCCGACAGCGCAGGCCCGACGAACGATGCCGCCGATCGTCGGGCGACCGCGCATGCGATTGCTGCCGAGGCGCGGCGGCAAATGCCTGACATGGTCATGATCGACCCCGCCTCCGGTCGATCGGCAGCGTCAGCAGCGACCGGCGCAGCGATTGCGACCCGCCAGACCATCGCGGGCGCGCAGTTCTTCCACGACGGCGTGCAGGCGATCGTCGATATCCTCGAACCGGATGGCGACGGCTGGCGCATCATTGCCGTTCGCGGTTCGACCAAGGCAAAGCCGGACCATCTCGCCGCACTCGCGACTCAGGCCTGGGTCGCCGCCGCCAACGGCCTCCGCATCACATCGGTTCACGTCCGCCACCTCGATCGCGACTTCACGCTGGACCGCTCGGGGGACCGCGGCGGGCTGTTCGTCGATACCGACGTGACCGCGCTGGTTGCGCCGATCGTGGCGACACAAGGCGCGCGCATCGGTGCGGCCAAGGCCTTGCTGACACAAAGCGAACCTGCGGCGATCGTCGGCGATCACTGTCACGCGCCGTACACCTGTGTCTTCACCGACTATTGCCACGCAGGTTTGCCGGCGGGTCCGTACTGGCCCGTGACGATCCTGCCGCGCGGCGCAGGCAAAGCGTTCCTGCGCCGCGGCATCGACGACCTGACGCTCGTCCCAGTCGAGGATCTGCGCTCCGACACCGACCGCCGCGTCCACCGCGCCACGATGACCGGGCAGGTCGAGCATGACCCCGCGGGCGCTGCGCAGGTGATGGCCGGCTGGTCGTATCCGCGTACCTGGCTGGACTTCGAAACCGTCAGCGACGCGGTGCCGGTCTGGCCCGGCTGCTCGCCCTATGAGCAGGTGCCGTTTCAATTCGTCGCGGATGTCGAAGCCGCTGACCACGGCATCGTACGGCGCGAGTTCCTCGATCTGAGCGGCAAAGATCCGCGCCGCGCCTGTGCCCAGGCGCTTGCCGCACTGCCACGGACCGGCGCGGTCATCGCCTGGCACGCCCGTTTCGAACGCGACGTCGTGCTGCGCCTCGCGCGTGCCTATCCCGATCTCGCCGCCGTGCTCGACGATCTCGCCGCGCGCATCGTCGACCTGCTGCCCGTCACCCGCGACCATTGGTACCACCGGGACCAGCGCGGAAGCTGGTCGATCAAGGCGGTCCTGCCGACGATCGCACCGCATCTCGATTATGCTACGCTGGCCGTACGGGACGGCGGCGACGCGGTCGCGGCGTATCGCGAAGCGGTCGACGTCGCATCTACGCCAGAGCGCCGCGCCGAACTCGATGCCGCCCTGCGCCTCTATTGCGGCCGGGATGTCGAGGCGATGCGGGTCGTTGCAGAACGGCTGATTGAACCGGGCCCACCTTCCCCCGTTGCATAGACACGTCCAAGGCCCTCTTGCCACCGAACCGTTGCGTCTTCGGCCATCCAGTTTGCGTATCAAATCAGAGACTTCGGGATTGACCTGTTGCGGAGAAACCGTCAGCGTTAGCGCTATCATAAGAGAGGATGTGCTGTGGAAATTACGCGACGCACCGGGCTGGCGATGCTGACGGGTCTTGCCGTATCGGCCGGCGCCCGTGGAACGGCCGCACCTGCGCCGACCGGCCTGCACGGCATCGCCGCGGCCAAGGGGATGCGGCTGGGGTCGAGTTTCGCATGGGGTGCCCCAGGTGCCGATCGCGGCTCGTTCGCGAACCCGGCCTACGCCAACCTGCTCAAGCGCGACTGCGGTCTGCTCGTGGCCGAAAACGAGATGAAGTGGCAGGCGTTGCGGCCGAGCGCGACCGCCTTCGACTTTACCCGCTTCGATGCGATGATGGCCTGGGCGGACGCCAACGCACTGCCGGTGCGCGGGCATAATCTGCTGTGGCATCAGCCCAAATGGATGCCGCGCTGGGAAGAAGCGCATGATTTCGGCGCGCGCCCCGCGCGCGCCGCAGAACATCTGCTGGTCGATCATATCACCACGGTATGCCGCCGCTATGGCACGAGGATCCGCAGCTATGACGTCGTCAACGAGGCGGTCGATCCCAAGGATGCGAGCCTGTACCAGACCGCTTTGTCGCGCGCGCTCGGCAGCCCCGAGGCAACGCTGGACCTGGCCTTCCACACCGCGCGCCGCGTCGCGCCGCACGCGCAGCTGGTCTATAACGACTATATGAGCTGGGAGCCCGGCAACGCCACGCACCGCGCCGGCGTGCTCAAGCTGCTCGAAGGGTTCAAGGCGCGCGGCGTGCCGGTGGATGCGCTGGGGGTGCAATCTCACCTCGTCACCCAGGGAATCGACGCGCGTGCGACGATCGCAGGGCTCGAGGGCGAGTGGCGCCGCTTCCTCGATGCGGTCACCGCGATGGGCTATGGGCTGGTGATCACCGAGCTCGACGTCCGCGACAACGCACTCCCCGCCGATTTCACGGTCCGCGACCAGGCGGTGGCCGATTTCACGCGCGGCTATCTCGACGTGATGCTCGCCTATCCGCAGCTTCGCGACGTGCTGCTGTGGGGGATGACCGACCGATATAGCTGGATCGAGGGGTTCGAGCCGCGCAAGGACAAGGCCCGCCGCCGCCCCTGCCCCTATGACGCCGCGTTCAAGCCCAAACCGATGTACACGGCGATCGCCGCCGCGCTTGCTGCCGCCCCGCCCCGCACCTGACGCCCGAACAAAAAAAGGGCACCGCGGTTGTCGCGCGGCGCCCAGGGGGGAGAACGGGAAAAGGATCGAAAGGGTCGGCCGCCCCGGCCGACCCTTTCGCGCTTATCTGAACGACGCGCGGATCGAGAAGGTGAAGCGGCGATCCGCGATGAACCAGTTGCGCGGCCGCGTCAGCAGATCATCGTTGATCACATATGACGTGCGCGTGATCGAGTTGGTCAGGTTGACGCCCTGGAACCCCATCTTGATCGCTGGCGTCACCGCGTAGAAGATCGAGGCGTCGAGCTGCCCGTATTTCTCCGCGTAGACCGGCGAATTCGGCACGATCACGTCGCGGATCGTCAGCAGGTTCTTGGACCGCCAGTTATACGCGGCGCGTACCTCCAGCCCGTTACGCTGATAGAAGGGCGCGAAGTTGAACTGGTATTTCGACAGCCCCTGCAACGGCAGCCCGCTGGTGTCGACGTTGGAGATGATCCCGGCGGTGACGTTGGGATCGTCGGAGTCGAGATTCTGCTGCGACACGCCCGACGACTTCACGTAGGTGAAATTGGCCGCGAGACCGAACCCGCTCAGGAACCCGGGCAGGAAATCATAAGTCTGCTGATAGCCGACCTCGAACCCCTTCACGCGCCCCGTCTCGGTCGAGTTCAGCGGGGTCGTGATGATCCCGTCGAATGTCGCGCCGTTGTTGGTGAAGCTCTGACGCTGCAGGCTGTTGGTCTGCACGCCGTACAGGTCCTTCTTGAACAGCGACAGCGTGAGCTGGCCGACGTTCGAGAAATACCATTCCGCGGTGACATCGTAATTGTCCGCACGAACCGGCTTCAGAAACGGGTTGCCGACCTGGAAGGTCGCGACCGGCGCGCCGTTGAACAGGATCGTCTGGTCGCTCGTGTTCAGATTGATGTTGTAATAGGACCGGGTCAGCCCGAAATCCGGCGGAGCGACGCTCTTGGTGAACGCCGCGCGGAACTGAAGACCACCGCCCATCGCCAGCTTCACGTTAAAGCTTGGGAGGAAATAGTCGTAGCTCAGCTTGGCGTCGTTGGGCGTCGTGCTGCCGTTCTGGAACGCCGCCGCCGCGTCGCGTACGGCTTGCGGCAACGCGCAGAACCGCGAGACCGGCTGCCCGTTGGTCGGCGCGACGCAGCTGAACGACTGTTGCGGGAAGGCGAAGAAGCCCGACGAGACCCGATCCGTCTTGGTGTACCGCACACCGATATTGCCGCTCAGGTTCCAGCCGTTCGACAGGTCGTTGCCAAATCGCGCCATCGCATAGACCGCGTTGTTGCGCTCGCTGACCGGGTTGATCTCACCGGGCAGGAACGGCGTTCCGGCGACGACGCCGGCACGGCCCGCCAGCGGCACCCAGCCATTGGCACCCGACAGGTTGCTCGTGAAGTTGCGCCATTCCTGCGCGATCTGGCTGATCGCCTGCGTTGCCGCACCATAATCCTGGAGGAACGACCCCGGCACGAACACGCGCCCGCCGTTCGACGAGTCGTTCGCCTTGCCGCGGAAGAAGTTGTCGTAGAGGAAGGCCTGCTGCGGTCCGAGATTGCCCGTATTACGCGTGACGGGATTGCCGTCGATCGGGCGATCGAACCAGACCGGACCACCCGGGCCGGTCGGCGCCGCTGCATTGTCCTGGTTGTTGCCGCCGCCCCAGATCTCGCTGAGCACGCCCCAGTTATAGCCGGTTGAGCGGGCTTCATTCTGGCGATCGGCGAAGCGATAGCCGACGCGGACCGAGGTCAGCCAGCTATCCTCGGGGAAGGAATAATCGAGGTCGATGCGCGCAGCGTCCTCGTTGCCCTCGCTGTCCTCGATATGGTCCATCGCCGAACGGTAGAAGTTGTTATACGCATCGAGATAGCTCGGGTGCGCGGCGTTCTGGTAATTGTTCGGCGTGTTCGTCACCGGGATGAAGTTCACATAGGCCGGGTTGGTCCCGTCGAGCCGGATGTCGGCATTCTGGAAGGTCGTGCCCCAGACGGTCAGGTCGGTGACCTTCACCTGCGACCAGACATGCTGGTAGTCGAGGTTGATGCCGAGCCGGTTCGTCGCCTGCCACTTAAGGTTGAAGCTGGCGTCGTTGGTGCGGAAGCGTGACTGGTTGCCGCGCGAGATGTTGTTGCTCTGCAGGCCGTTGCTCGGCGTGCGCTGATCGCCGCCGTTCGCCGGATCCTGATCGGCACGATAGCCGTTCGGGCCGGTGATGATCCCGCTGGTGAAGACATTATCGTCGTCATAGGCAAAGCTGGTGCCGGGGAAGGGCTGCGTGTCGCCTGCCGCCAGCACGTTGTCGGTCGCGACCTCGATCGAATTCTCGGTCCACGCCTCGCGCGAGTCGGTCCGCAGGAACTGCGCGGTCGCGGTCATCGACTTGTCGGGACTGCGCCACTGGCCGGCGGCCGAATAGCCGTAGCGCGTGCGGTTGAACTCCTGGCTGCGGATCGCCGCGCCACGGGGCACGTAGACGGTGCGGCCGGTGTTGACCACGCCGGTGGTCGCGTCGACCGGCTGCAGCAGCGATCCGTCGGCGCCGATCACGCGCTCGCCCCAGTTCGAGATCTGCACGCTGTCGGCGCGGCTGCGGACCTGCGAGCGCACGAAGCTGGCAAGGATGCCGAAGTCGCCGATGCCGGTTTCCCAGCGATTACTGCCGAGCACCGAGACCGTCGGTGCCGACTTCTTGACGAAATCGCCGTAGTTGTTTTCGAGCGTCCCGCCCAGCACCAGTCCGGTGGAATCGAACGGCAGGCGCGTGCGCAGATTGACCGACCCGCCGATGCCGCCTTCGATCATGTCGGCGGACGGGCTCTTGAACACGTCGACGCCGCCAAGCAGTTCGGCGGGCACGTCGGCGAAGGACAGGCCGCGGCCGTTGTTCGCGCTGAACGAATCCCGGCCGTTGATCTCGGAGCGCGTGTAGCTGAGGCCGCGGACGGTGACGCCCGACCCTTCGGTCGCGAAGTGATCGGGATCGGCACCGGCCGAGAAGCGGCTGATCGACACGCCAGGCACGCGCTGCAGCGCTTCGGTGACCGAACGGTCGGGCAGCGCGCCGATGTCTTCGGACGAGATCGAATCGCCCACGACTTCGGAGTTGCGCTTGATCGCCTGAGCACTCTTCAGGCTCTGGCGGATGCCGGTGACGACGATGTCCTGATCGGCGGCTTCGTCCTGCGGCGTCGCGGTCGACTGCTCGGCCTGCGTCACCTCGGCACCGCCCGAGGGCACCTGCCCGTTGGCGGAGGGCTGTGCCGCGCCCGCCTGGGGCGCCCCGGCCACCGTCGCCGCAGTGCGATCAGAAGATGCGGTACGCCCGGCCGCGTTCGGCGTCAGCGTGGTCTGGCCGGCGGCGGCATCGGCTTGCTGAGCCAGAGCGCCGTTTGGCGCGGCGGCCAGGCACAGCGCAAGCAAGGAGGCACCACCTTTGAGGAGGTTCCCGCGACGCGCGGCGCGTGTGATCTCGAACTTGGCCATGACTCCCGGCATCCCCTCATTGTGTTAGCGCTATCATTTGTAAGCGCTTTTTTCTTACAATGTTTGGTAGCGAGAGGGATGAGTTCGGCCTAGACTGAATCGGACGGTTTTTAAGTGAATTGCTAGGCTTGTTGCATGATTGCAACATAGCCGGGGGGTGGAATTGGACGAACGTGCTCGGCTACGCATCGTTATCGTTGGTGGCGGTACCGCAGGCTGGATGACCGCGGCGACGCTCGGCCTAACGACCGGTACGCCGTCCGCGGCACGGCTGGCCGACATCACGCTGGTCGAGTCCGAGGAGATCGGCACCGTCGGTGTCGGTGAGGCCACGGTGCCACACATCCGTTTCTTCAATCAAAGACTGGGTATCGACGAAGCCGATTTCGTCCGGCGTACCAAGGCGACGTTCAAGCTGGGTATCGAGTTCTGCGATTGGGGTCGGATCGGCGACAGCTACATCCATCCGTTCGGCGATTTCGGGCATGACATCGACGGACTGCCATTCCATCAGCATTGGCTCCACGCGACCCGGGGCAGGCCGGATGAGACGCCCGCGCTCGCCGCCTGCTCGCTCCCGATCGTCGCCGCGCGTGCCGGGCGTTTCACGCCGCCGCTCGACGATCCGCGATCGGTCGGGTCGACCTATTCCTATGCGTATCAGTTCGATGCCGGGCTCTATGCCGCGTATCTGCGCGACTATGCTGAAGCCCGCGGCGTGACGCGGATCGAGGGTCGCGTCGAGCACGTCGAACGGGGCCCGAGCGGTATCGCGGCCCTTCGCCTGGCGGACGGGCAGCGGATCGAGGGTGATCTGTTCGTCGACTGTTCAGGGTTCCGCGCCTTGCTGATCGAAGGCGCCCTGAAGGCGGGACACGAGGATTGGGCGCACTGGCTGCCCTGCGACGCGGCCTGGGCGGTCCCGACGGCGAACACCGGTCCCCCCGTCCCCTATACCCGCGCCACCGCGCGCGACGCCGGCTGGCAATGGCGGATCCCGCTGCAGCATCGCACCGGGAACGGTCATGTCTTCTCGACGCGCTTCACCGATCCGGACCGCGCGCGCGCGGTGCTGCTCGACAATCTCGAGGGCGAGCCCCTGGCCGAGCCGCGGATGCTGCGATTCCGCACCGGGCGTCGGCACCGCCAGTGGATCGACAATTGCGTGGCGATCGGCCTTTCCGCCGGGTTTCTCGAGCCGCTCGAGTCGACCAGCATCCACCTGATCCAGCTGGCCATCGGCAAGCTGATCGAGCTGTTCCCGAACGACGCCGTGCTCGACCCTGCGGATGCCGCGGAATTCAACCGCGCGATGGCGCTGGAATATGACCGCGTCCGCGACTTTCTGGTTCTGCATTATTGCGCGACCGAGCGTGACGACACGCCGTTCTGGCGCCACATGCGGACGATGGACCTGCCCCCCTCGCTGGCCGGGAAGATCGCTGCCTTTCGCGATCGCGGCATCGTCGAACAATATCGCGAGGGCATGTTCCTGCCCGCGAGCTGGCTCGCGGTCTATTATGGCCAGCGAATCATGCCCGAACGCATCCACCCCCTCGTCGCCGCACTGCCCGTCGCGGACGCGCGCGCGCGTGTCGCGGCGGTCGCCGACGCCTGCCGCCGCACCGCCGCGGGGATGCCATCGCATGCGGACTATCTTGCGCGGATCGGGGCTGCCGCGTGACAGCCACGGTCGCTGTGCTGGGCGCGAACCTGTGTGGCTGGATCGCCGCGGCAGCGCTGGCGCGGCGCTTGCCACGCGAGTCCTACCGCGTAGTGGTGATCGACGACGGCACCGGCGGCGATGGCCTGGGCGATTTCGCACCGGTGATCGCGGTGCCGCCAGCGCTCGCGGGCTTCCATGCCGATCTCGGTCTCGATGCGGCGGCACTCGTTCGGATGACGGGCGGCGGCCATGCGCTGGGCGTCGCGTTCGGCGGCTGGCGGGCCGACGGCGCGGCGACGTTCCTGTCTTATGGTGAGACCGGTGCGCCGCTCGAGGGCATCGCGTTCCACCAGCTCGCCGGACGGCTGCGCGCGGCGGGGCACCCGGTCCGGCTGGCCGATCACGCGCTGTCTGCGGTCGCCGCGCAGGCGGGCCGGTTCGCGCCCGGGGCGCCGATCGCGCATGCGCTGCATCTGCCCGTCGCGCCCTATGAAGCGCTGTTGCGCGGGGCGGCGCTGCGAGCGGGGGCCGAACGCGCGTCCGCGGACTTCGTCGATGCCGAGATCGCAGCGAACGGCATCGTCGAGAGGCTGACCCTTGCGGACGGTACCGGGATCGAACCCTGGATCGTCCTCGACTGTTCGGGAACCGACGCGCGCATCGCCAGCCGTACCAGCCCCGCGTCCGAAGACTGGTCCGGCTGGTTGCCCTGCAACCGCACGCATACCGAGACGGTGTCCGCGCAGGGCGCCCCCCCGCCCTATACGCAGGTCGATGCGCAGGACGCGGGCTGGACGGCGACCTGGCCGCTCGACGGCGCGGATGTGCGACTGACGTGCAGCGTTGGCGGCACCGGCAAGCCGTTCCACGCGGCGCGCCGCGTTCAGGCATGGCGGGGCAATTGCATCGCACTAGGCGCCGCCGCGGGTCTGCTCGAACCGCTGCACCCGACCGCACTGACGCTGCTGCTGCGGTCGCTCGCGCAGTTGATCCAGCTCTGGCCCGCTGGACCGCAGGCACCCGTCGAAGCCGCCGCCTTTAACCGCACCGCGGCCGGGGCGCTGCAGGGCGCGCGCGACTTCCTGATCGCGCACTATGCCGTGGCCGGTCGCGCCGGCGCGCTGTGGGACGACCGCCGCGCGGCATCGCTACCCGGACCAGTCGCCGCCAAACACGCTCTGTTCGCGGCGCGCGGGCGGTTGCCGATGTATGACGACGAACCGTTCGAGGAAGAGGATTGGGCGGTGATGTTCGACGCGATGGGCCTCATGCCGCGCCGTTACGATGCGCGCGCGGACATAGTGCCGCTGGCGGCGATCGAACGGCATCTGGCCGAGCAGCGCGCGCGGGTCATCGCGCAGGTCCGCGCGCTTCCCCCTTATGCGCAGGCGATGGCCGCGTTGCGGGCGCGCGCATGACGATCGGCGCCCCCGTCCGCCGCATCGTCATCGTCGGCGGCGGCACGGCCGGCTGGATGGCGGCGGCCGCGCTCGCACGGCTGATCCCGACCGGGGCAAGCATCACCCTGATCGAGTCCGACGCGATCGGCACCGTCGGCGTCGGCGAAGCGACGATCCCGCCGATCCGCGGCTTCAACGCGATGCTGGGAATCGAAGAAGCCGAATTCCTCGCCGCGACCGCGGGGAGCTTCAAGCTCGGGATCGAGTTCGTCAACTGGGGTGCGGTTGGCGAGCGCTATCTGCATCCCTTTGGCGGGTTCGGTTTCGATATCGAGGGTGTGCGCTTCCACCAATATTGGCGTCGCCGCCGCGCCGCCGGGATCGTCGAGGATATCGAGGCCTATTCGCTGTGCGCGGTCGCCGCGCGCGCGGGACGGTTCATACCCCCCTCGCCCGACCCGGCGTCGGTGCTGTCGCAGATGGCGCACGCCTATCATTTCGACGCGGGCCTTTATGCACGCTTCCTGCGCGGCCGCGCCGAGCGCGACGGTGTCGTGCGCGTCGAAGGCGATGTCGTCGATGTCGCGCTCGACGGCGAGACCGGCCATGTCCGCCACGTCACGCTGGCCGGCGACCGCGTCATCGAAGGGGACCTGTTCCTCGACTGTTCGGGGTTCCGCGGCCTGCTGATCGAGCAGACGCTGGGCGCGGGCTATGAGGACTGGACGCACTGGCTGCCCTGCGACCGGGCCGTCGCGATGCCGACCGCGAACGCCGGCGCGGCGATCACCCCCTATACCCGTTCGACCGCGCGCGCGGCCGGCTGGCAATGGCGCATCCCGCTGCAGCACCGCACCGGCAACGGCTATGTCTATAGCAGCGCGCATTGTTCGGACGACAAGGCCGCGGCGACGCTGCGCGCCGGGGTCGACGGCACCCCGCTCGCCGAACCACGCCTGCTGCGCTTCACCGCGGGACGGCGGCGCAAGCAGTGGATCGGCAACGTCGTCGCGTTGGGCCTTGCCTCCGGTTTTACCGAACCGCTCGAATCGACCAGCATCCACATGGTCCAGACCGGCATCTCGAAGCTGCTCGCCTTGTTTCCCGACCAGGGCTTCTCGCCGGTCGAGATCGACACCTATAACCGGCTGGCGGCGACGCAGTTCGACCAGGTCCGCGACTTCCTCATCCTCCATTACCATGCGACGCGCCGCGAGGATTCGCCATTCTGGCGCGAGACGCGTGCGCGGGCGATCCCCGACAGCTTGAGCGAGAAGCTCGCCTTGTGGCGTCGCCGCGGACGCCTGTTCCGGTGGGAGGACGATCTGTTCGCGGAGGCGAGCTGGGTCGCGGTGCTGCTGGGCCAGGGCATCGTTCCCGACGGCTGGGACCGGCTGGCCGATGCGGTCGACGCGCGGGAGGTCGATGCACGGTTCGACCGGCTGCGCGCGATGTTCGCCGATGCCGCATCGCGAATGCCCCGGCACGAGGACTATCTGGCCCGCATTTGCCCGACGCGGGTGCGCGCATGACCGGCACGCTCGGATCGGTCGTGATCGTCGGCGGTGGTACCGCGGGCTGGATGGCCGCGGTCGCGTTCGGCCGACTGCTGGGCCCGGCTGGGACGCGCGTGACGCTCGTGGAATCGGACGACATCGCCACGATCGGCGTCGGCGAGGCAACGATCCCTCCGATCCGCACCTTTCACGCGATGCTCGGGATCGACGAGGACGCATTCCTCCGCGCGACCGGCGGCAGCTACAAGCTCGGCATCCGCTTCGAGGGCTGGACGCGCCCGGGCGAATCCTACGTCCATCCGTTCGGCCAGATCGGGACCGACATCGCCGGCGTGCCATTCGCCGCGCAGTGGCTGCGCGCCCGCCAGGCGGGGGCCGCCGAAGCGCTCGGCGCCTATTCGCTC